>JAIUMW010000190.1 GCA_022565365.1 Oceanicaulis sp. | reverse complement strand
CCGCGCTTGCGCGTGTGATGCGCCCGAACGCGCGGCCCTCGCCGCCAGCGCCTGAGGGAGCCAGGTCCATGATCCAGTCCGCCACCGCCAGCGCGCCCGCCAGCATCGGCAATGTCTCCGTCGGGTTCGACGTTCTGGGCCAGGCCTTTGACGCCGTGCGCGACACCATCACCGCACAGCGCACGCCAAAACGCGGCGTGACCCTGGGCGCAGTCAGCGGCCTCGTCGATGCCTTGCCCGACAGCCCCGAAGCCAATACCGCGCTGGCCGCCGCGCAGGCTGTGCTGAAGGCGGCGCACGCCTCGTTCGGCGTACAGGTATCGATCCACAAAGGGGTGCCGGTCAGCGCCGGCATGGGTGGCTCCGCCGCCTCGGCCGTGGCGGCAGCCGCGGCGGTGAACGCGCTGCTCGATGCGCCCTTTGCGCTTGAGGACCTCCTGCCCTTCGCTCTCGAGGGCGAGGCGGTGTCGGCTGATCCCCCGCCCTGGGACAATGTGATGGCGAGCCTGCTGGGCGGGCTGGTGATCGCCGCGCGGCTCGAGCCCGCGCTGGTGCGCCGCATGCCGGCGCCGAAGGGCGTGACGGCGATCCTGCTGCACCCCGACGCGCAGATAGAAACCCGCGCCGCGCGCGGCATCCTCAAACCGTCCGTACCGCTTCACACCGCCGTGGAGCACGCAAGGCGCATCAGCGCCTTTACTCTGGGCTGCGCCACCAACGACCTCGATCTGGTCCGTGCAGGCTTTGAAGACATCCTGATCGAGCCCCAGCGCAAATACCTCCTGCCCGAACTGCCCGCCGTGAAGAAGGCGGCGATGGAGGCGGGCGCGCTGGGCTGCTCCTTCTCCGGTTCCGGCCCGTCGGTCTTCGCCTGGGCGCTGAGCGGCGATGCGGATGCGGTGGCGACGGCTATGTCCGCTGCGTTCAAACGCGCCGGACGCGGGGCACAGGCCTATCGCGCGCCGCTCGACAGCGCCGGGGTCAGAATCGAACAGGTCGCGGAGGCGGCGGCGTGAACTTCGTCTCCACACGCTTGGGCGCCGAGCCCGTCCAGTTTGAAGACGCCATCCTCGCCGGAACGGCGCGCGATGGCGGTCTGTTCAGACCTGAGCGCCTGCCAGAGGGCGTGTTGAGCCATCTGACAGGTAAGGAAAGCATCGCGCAGACCGCCGCCGCCCTGCTGCGCCCCTTCGTCGAGGGCGGCGCCCTTGCGCCGGCGCTGGAGGCGCTGTGCGCTGAAGCGTTTGACTTTGACGCGCCCCTTGTGACGCCAGACCCGGAGCGGCCCGGCCTGATGGCGCTGGAACTGTTTCATGGCCCCACCGGCGCGTTCAAGGATTTCGGCGCGCTCTTCCTGATGGCCTGCCTATGCCGTCTGTCTGACCCGGACCATCCGCGCACCGTGCTGGCGGCGACCTCGGGCGATACCGGGGGGGCGGTGGGCTGCGCCGCTGAAGGCCGCTCCGGCGTGCGCGCTGTGATCGTGTTTCCAAAGGGGCGCGTCTCGGCCTTCCAGCGCCACCAGCTGACCTGCTGGGACGCGCCGGTCAGCGCGCTGGAGGTCGAGGGCGATTTCGACGCCTGCCAGGCGCTGGTGAAAGCCGCTTTCGCGGATGCGCCGCTGTCCGCCCGCCACCGCCTGACCAGCGCCAATTCCATCAATCTCGCCCGGCTTCTGCCTCAGGGCGCGTATCTGGGGCGCGCCTGCGCGCAAGTTCAGGCGAAGACAGGCATCGCGCCCGGACTGATCATTCCCACAGGCAATCTCGGCCATGGCGTCGCGGCGCTGTATGCGCGCGCCATGGGCGCGCCGATCGGGCCGATCATGCTGGCGACCAACGCCAATGGCGCCCTCGCCGACTGGGCCGCCAGCGGGATGTATAAGCCGAGAGCATCCGTCGCCACGCTCGCCAACGCCATGGATGTGGGCGCGCCCAGCAATTTCGAGCGCCTTGCCGCCCTGCCCGCAGGGCTCGGCGATGTGCAGGTAGAGCGCGTGGAAGACGACGCCATCAGCACGCGCATTATCAGCGAGTATGTCCGCTCAGGCTATGTCTGGTGCCCCCATTCGGCCACCGGCGCCGAAGCCTTCGCCCGTCTGGCGCCTCTCGAGCGCGACGCCCGCCCCTGGATCGTCGCGGCGACCGCCCATCCGTTCAAATTCGCCGATATCGTGGAGCCCCTCATCGGGCGTGCGATCGACCCGCCGCCGGCGCTGCAAGCCGTCCTGTCGCGCCCCTCGCACCCCACGGAGGCGAAGGCCGATCTCGCCGCCCTCGCAAGCCATCTCAACACGCTGGAAGAGCCCGCCCTGTCATGACCGCAAAACGCCCCTCCCATACCCTGATCAAGGGTCCCGCCCGCGCCCCGGCCCGCGCCATGCTGCGCGCCGCCGGGTTTGATGATGAGCGGCTCGCCAAGCCGATGATCGCCATCGTCAACACCTGGACCAGCGTCACGCCGTGCAACATGCACCTGGCGGGCCTGGCCGATCATGCCCGCGCCGGGATCGAGGCGGCGGGCGGCACAGCGGTGGATTTCAATACCATTGTTGTGACCGACGGCATCGCCATGGGCACTGAAGGCATGCGCGCCAGCCTGATGAGCCGCGATTGCGTGGCCGATTCCGCCGAGCTGGCCGTGCGCGGCCATTGCCTGGACGCGGTGCTGTTCCTGGTGGGCTGCGACAAGACCCTGCCTGGCGCCGCCATGGCGGCCGCCCGCCTCGATCTGCCCAGCGTCATCCTTTATGGCGGCTCGATCATGCAGGGCCACCGCAATGGCAAGAACCTGACCATTCAGGATGTATTCGAAGCCGTAGGGGCCTGCGCCGCCGGACGCATCAGCGAGGCTGAACTCGTCGAGGTGGAGAAGGCCGCCTGCCCCGGCGCCGGAGCCTGCGGCGGCCAGTTCACCGCCAACACCATGGCGCTGGCGCTGAGCGTTCTGGGCCTCAGCGACATGGCGCTCAACGATCTGCCCGCCGTGCACCCCGCCAAGCCCAAAGCCGCCGAGGCGGCGGGGCGGCTGGTGGTCGAAGCGCTCAATGCCGGGCGCCATGCGCGCAGCCTGATCACGCCGCTCTCGCTCAAGAACGCCGCCGCCGCCGTGACGGCCACGGCCGGCTCGACCAACGCGGTGCTGCACCTGCTGGCCATCGCGCGCGACGCGGGCGTGCCCACGGACGCCTTCAATATTGATGATTTTGACGCCATCTCGCGCGCCACGCCGGTGATCGCCGATCTCAAGCCCGGCGGGCGCTACATGGCGCCGGACATGAGCGCGGCGGGCGGCACACGGCTTCTGGTTCAGCGCCTGCAGCAATCAGGGCATCTCGCCGACGCGCCCACCATCACGGGACGCACATTGTTTGAAGAAGCCGCCCTGGCTGAGGAAACGCCCGGCCAGGACGTGATCCGCAGCGCAGACAACCCTGTGAAGGCGCGCGGCGGGTTCGGCGTGCTCTATGGCGATCTGGCGCCGGAGGGCTGCGTGGTGAAGCTCGCCGGGCATGACCGGCTTCATGTCTCAGGCCCGGCCCGCGTATTCGACAGCGAGGAAGCCTGTTTCGAGGCGGTCAATCAGGGCCGCATCCAGAAGGGTGATGTGGTGGTGATCCGCTATGAAGGCCCCGCCGGTGGCCCCGGCATGCGCGAAATGCTCGCCGTCACCGCCGCCATCCAGGGCGCCGGGCTCGGCGATGACGTGGCGCTGATCACGGACGGACGGTTTTCCGGCGCGACCTACGGCTTCATGGTCGGCCATGTGGCGCCGGAGGCGGCGCGCGGCGGCCCCCTCGCCTTTATCCGCGACGGGGATGTGATCACCATTGATGTGGACGGCCAGCGCCTTGACGTGGACGCTGATCTCTCCGCCCGCATGGCGCGCGGCTTCATCGCGCCAAAGCCGCGCTATCCCACCGGCGCCTACGCCAAATACGCCGCCCTTGTCCGCTCGGCATCCGAGGGCGCCGTGACAAGTTTTCCGTTCGACGCGCCCGGCTGACGCCAGGGCGCGCGAAGCGCTCGCCAAGGCGCGACTCGCCTGCTAAACGCTGCGCTCATGAAAACCGCAGTCATCGTCTTCCCCGGTTCGAACTGCGACCGCGATGCGGCCGTGGCCATCGAACGCGTCACCGGCGCGGCGCCGGCCATGGTCTGGCACGGCGAGTCCAGCCTGCCGGACGGCCTCGATTTCATTATGATCCCCGGCGGATTTTCCTACGGGGATTATCTGCGCTCGGGCGCCATCGCGGCCCGCTCGCCTATCATGGGCGATCTGGTGGCCCGGGCCGAGGGCGGCGTGCCGGTTCTGGGCGTCTGCAACGGCTTTCAGATCCTGATCGAGGCGGGGCTCCTGCCCGGCGCGCTGATGCGCAATGCCGGCCTGCGCTTCATCTGCGAGAAGACGCCGCTCTATGTGGAAAGCGCCAATACCCGCTTCACCCGCGCCTATGCCGGGACGAGCGAACTGGTCATCCCCATCGCCCATCATGATGGCAATTACTTCGCCGACGACGCCACGCTCGACCGGCTGGAGGGCGAAGGCCAGGTGGCCTTCCGCTATGGCAATAATCCCAACGGCTCGGCCCGCGACATCGCCGGCATCACCAATGCAGCGGGCAATGTGCTGGGCATGATGCCCCACCCCGAACGCGCCGTGGACCCGGTCCATGGCGGAACCGACGGGCTTGGCGTTTTCGAGAGCGTTCTGGGGAAGGGGTGATGGCCGCTGCGCGTCAGCACCCGCTATCCGGCTGTGCGAACCGCAGCCTGACTGACCGACGGCGTCGGCGCCCAGCCAACCGCGCGCAGCGCCTCGACCAGGCTCTCCACACGCGCGCCGCCTTCGGGAGCCAGCAGGCGCCGGACATGGGTCTCGCCCTTGCCCAGGCGCCGCGCCAGTTCGATCTGAGCGCCGCGGCCATAGCTGTCAGCCCACTGGGACAGAACAATGCGGTAGGCGGTGACATGCTCGACCGGAACCGCACGCTCACCAGCCTGACAGGCGCGCGGCGCGGGGATCTCATCGCCCACGCGCAAACGTTCGCGCAGCACCACATCCAGCGCGTCCGCCGCGTTCTCCAGCGCTTCGGCTTCATCCGCGCCATCGGTGGCCAGTTCGGCGAAGTCCGCGCTGATGACCAGAAGCCGCCCGTCCTCGTCCCGCTCCAGGCTCACCGGGTAGGCGTAGACGAGATGGCCGGTCATGCTTGGCTCCTAGAAGGTGTCTTTGGGGATGGCGAGATCACGCAGCATCTTGTGCAACAGGCCCGTCCCGATCTCGCCGGACTTCACCGTCGTGGGCCGTCCGGCGACCCGGATCAGCTGGTGGCCGCCCTTGCCCCGCTCCGGCGACACCTCGAACGGCAGGCCGTGGGTGCGGGCGTAGGCGCGGGCTCGCCGGATGAATTCCTTGCCGTTCATCCATCCAGCATTCCACAGTTTAGCGTCAGACGCGAAAATATCAATAGTGTGCGCACAAAACTGTGCGCAACTCACGCAGCCGGGTAATCCTCATGACCGACACCAACCGCTACGCCCCCGGAATCACGCAAGAGATCGCGCTCGATCACGTCACGGCGGATGAGTATGAGATCATCCTGCGTGAGCTGGGACGGGCGCCCAACCTGGTGGAGCTCGGGATTTTCTCGGTGATGTGGTCGGAGCATTGCTCCTACAAGTCGAGCCGGGTGCATCTGGCCAAATTCCCCACCAAGGGCGAGCGGGTGATTTACGGCCCCGGCGAGAATGCCGGCGTGGTTGATATCGGCGATGGCCAGGCGGCGATCTTCAAGATGGAGAGCCACAACCACCCCAGCTTTATCGAGCCCTATCAGGGCGCGGCCACGGGCGT
>JAIUMW010000189.1 GCA_022565365.1 Oceanicaulis sp. | reverse complement strand
GTTGCCAAACGCGGCCCTTACGGCTACCTCGCCCGCGCAAACCCCTTGCGGGGCAAGAGGAAACGTACGGACAATCCATGTCAAACGGACAGTCTCGCTTTCATGTGCCCACGCCCCCGTTTCGTCCCGGGGATGCGCCCGATTTCAGCTATCTGAACCTGCCCAAGGCCGGGACGGCCAAACGCCCCGACGCGCTGGCGCCCTGGCGCGACACGTCTGATCTCGCTGTGGGTCTGGTGGGCGTGCTGGACCATAACCATCAGGCGGTGGGCGACTGGGACCCGAAGCTGAGCCCGGAGCTCCTTCGCGAGGGCCTGTCGCACATGGTGCTGACGCGCATCTATGACGAGCGCATGCTCAAGCTCCAGCGCCAGGGCAAGATGAGCTTCTATATGAAGTCCACCGGCGAGGAGGCTGTCGCGGTGGCCGGCGCCATGGCGCTGCGCCCCAATGACATGGTGTTCCCCAGCTATCGCCAGCAGGGCATATTGTTCGCGCGCGGGCGCAATATCGTGGACATGATGAGCCACTGCATCTCCAACAGCCGCGACAATCTCAAGGGCCGCCAGCTGCCGGTTCACTATGCCTGGGCGGAGGGGCATTTCTACACCATCTCGGGCAATCTGGGCACGCAGTTTCCCCAGGCTGTCGGCTACGCCATGGCCTGCGCCTACAAGGGCGAGGACCGGGTGGCGGCGAGCTGGATCGGCGATGGCACCACGGCCGAGGGCGATTTCCACGGCGCGCTGACGCTGGCCTCTACCTATCGCGCGCCGGTTATCCTCAACGTGGTCAATAACCAGTGGGCCATTTCCAGCCACCAGAACATTGCGCTGGGCGACGCGCCGACCTTCGCCTCCAAGGGGCTGGGCTATGGGCTGGCGTCCTTGCGCGTGGACGGGAATGACTTCCTGGCGGTGTATGCGGCCACCCAATGGGGCGCCGAGCGCGCGCGCAAGGGCGGCGGGGCGACGCTGATCGAGATGTTCACCTATCGCGCCGACGCGCACTCCACCTCGGATGATCCGTCCAAATACCGGCCCAAGACCGAAGCCGGCGTCTGGCCGCTGGGCGATCCGCTGGAGCGGCTCAAACAGCACCTGATCGGCAAGGGCGAGTGGGACGAGGCCCGCCACGAGAAACTGGTGGAGAGCATGACCGCGCTGGTGGTCAAATCCTACAAAGAGGCCGAAAGCCACGGCACGCTGCATGACGGGCCTCTGTCACCCACGGAAAGCATTTTCGAGGACGTGTACGCACGCCCCGACTGGCGCCTGCGCCGCCAGCGCCAGGATCTGGGGGTCTAGTCATGCCAGCGATGAACATTATTCAGGCGCTGAACTCGGCGATGGACGTGCTTCTGGACACTGATCCGGACGTCATCATCTTCGGCGAGGATGCGGGCTATTTTGGCGGCGTGTTCAAGGCCACTGACGGGCTGCAGGCGAAGTATGGCCTCGACCGCGTGTTTGACGCGCCCATCAACGAGGCGGCGATCGCGGCCATGGCCATTGGCATGGCGGCGCGAGGGCTGAAACCCATCGCGGAGATCCAGTTCGCCGACTATATCTTCCCGGCCATCGACCAGATTGTGTCGGAGATGAGCCGCATCCG
Organism: Oceanicaulis sp.; assembly: GCA_022565365.1. Lineage (GTDB taxonomy): Bacteria > Pseudomonadota > Alphaproteobacteria > Caulobacterales > Maricaulaceae > Oceanicaulis. The sequence goes on along the minus strand of JAIUMW010000189.1, from coordinate 4,273 downwards.
CTACCGCTCGGCGGGCCAGTTCACCTCGGGATGCGTGGTGCGCAGCCCCTGGGGCGGCGGCATCCGGGGCGGCCAGACCCATTCCATGAGCCCGGAAGCCTTCTTCACCCATGTGCCCGGCCTGCAGGTGGTGGTGCCGTCCAACCCCTATGACGCCAAGGGCATGCTGATTGCCGCCGTCGAGTCCGGCGATCCGGTGATCTTCTTTGAGCCCAAGCGCATCTATAACGGCCCGTTTGACGGCGTGCCGGACAAGCCGCTCGCGTCCTGGGCGCGCCCCCCCAAGGGCGAGGTGCCCGAAGGGCGCTACACGGTGGAGCTGGGCAAGGCCGAAGTGGTGCGCGAGGGGTCGGCCTGCACCCTCATCACCTACGGCACGCTGGTCCATGTGGCCCAGGCGGCCGCCGAGCATTCGGGCATTGACGTGGAGATCATCGATCTCAAATCTCTGGTCCCCTATGATATCGAGACCATCGCCGCCTCGGTGAACAAGACTGGCCGGGTGGTGGTGGCCCAGGAGGCGCCGCGCACGTCCGGCTTCGCCGCCGAGCTCGCCGCCCAGATCCAGGAAGAATGCTTCTACGCGCTTGAAGCGCCGATCTTCCGTCTCACGGGATGGGACACGCCCTATCCCCACGCCCATGAATGGGCCTATTTCCCGACGCGCGACCGCATGATCCGCGCGCTGAAAACCGTCACGGAGGCCTGAAGCCATGGCCGAGTACACCTACAAGCTTCCCGATGTCGGCGAGGGCGTGGTCGAGGCCGAGATTGTCGAGTGGCATATCAAGGAAGGCGATAAAGTCGTCGAGGACCAGCACATACTGGATGTGATGACCGACAAGGCGACGGTGGAAATCCCCTGCGCGGTCAATGGCGTGGTGAAGAAAATCGTCGGCGAGCCCGGCGAGGTGCTGCCCGTGGGCACGGTGATTCTGGTGATCGAGATCGACGGCACGCCGCCGACGCAAGAGGATGCGCCTGCGCCGAAAGTCGAGACGAAAGACGAGGCGAAGCCGGTCAAGGAGGAGGCGAAAGTCGAACCCGCCGCCGCGCCGGCGCCGGTGGAGCGCAAGGCCGAGCCTGCGCCGGCCACGGCTGCGCCCAGGCCCGCCGCTGCGCCCGCCGCCCCGACACGCCCCTCCGGCGAACGACCCCTCGCGAGCCCGGCCGTGCGTCAGCGCGCGCTGGAAGCCGATATCGATCTCAACGCCGTGCCGGGCTCCGGTCCGGCGGGCCGCGTGACCCATGATGATCTCGATGATTTCATCGCCTCGGGCGGGCGTCTGGCTTCGCGGTCGGGCGGAACCAGCCTGGGCTGCGCGCGGCGCACCGGGACCGAGACCATCAAGGTGATTGGCCTGCGCCGCAAGATCGCCGAGAACATGGCGCTGGCCAAGCGCACCATTCCCCACATCGCCTATGTGGAGGAGATAGACCTCACCGCGCTCGAAGACCTGCGCGCCCATCTCAATGCGTCGCGCAAAGAGGGCCGCGAGAAGCTGACCATCATCCCCTTCCTGGTGGCGGCGCTCGCCAAAGCCGTCGTGGACGTGCCCCAGGCCAACGCCCATTACGACACCGAGAACGCGGTGCTGACCCAGTATGAGGGCGTGCATTGCGGCATCGCCGCGGCCACGCCCAAGGGCCTGATGGTGCCGGTGATCCGCCACGCCGAGGCGATGGACATCTGGCAGATCGCCGCCGAGGTGAAACGCCTGGCCGAAGCCGCGCGCACCGGCAAGGCGACCAAGGAGGAGCTGTCGGGCTCCACCATCACCATCACCTCGCTGGGCGCCATGGGCGGCATCGTCACCACTCCGGTGATCAACCATCCCGAGACGGCGATTATCGGCGTGAACAAGATGCAGGTGCTGCCGCGCTATAACAGCGATGGCCAGCTCACGCCGCGCAAGATCATGAACCTCTCCTCCAGCTTCGATCACCGCATCGTCGACGGCTACGACGCCGCCCGCCTGATCCAGGCTGTGAAAGCCTATCTGGAGCACCCGGCGACGCTGTTTATGGAGTAGGGGGGCGGGGCGCTAACGCCCTTCCCCCTTTCTTGTTTTCCCGGCCGAGCGGAGCGAGAGCCGGGATCCATCCACCAAAGTTTGCAACCGACTCGCAGGGCTGAGATGATGCGGGATGGGTCCCGGGTCGGCTACGCCGCCCGGGAAGGCAGGTTTGGTGGAATCGGCCTCGCTCGCTCCCCACCCCCATTTCCCTTTTCCCCGCCAAAGGCGTAGACCTGAGGGGCGCCCACCAGCCCCGGAGACACCCCATGCGTATCGCGCTCGCCGTTATCGTGATCCTGCTCGCTCTCACCGGCTGCGCCGAGCCTGTGGCGGGCGGGGTGCAGGCGGGGGCGCCGGGGTTTTTGTATGGGGTCCTCCACGGATTCATTCTGCCCTTCACCTTCATCGCCGGGTTTTTCATGGACGTGGCGGTCTACGCCTCGCCCAATAATGGCTGGCCCTATGATCTGGGCTTTCTGATCGGGGTGATGGTGTTCTTTGGCGGCTCGGCCGGGTCAGCACGGCGCTAGGGCTGGGGCTGCCGGGTTCCCCTTTGGGCGCTAAGCGGCTAGATCGGGCGCGATACCCCTTTGAGCCAAAAGGACGCCCCCATGACCGAGCGCAAAACCCGCAACTGTCAGGTTCTCGTCGTGGGCGGCGGGCCGGGCGGATATCCGGCGGCGATCCGGGCGGGCCAGCTGGGGCTGGATACGGGGGTCGTGGACAAGGCGGGGCTGGGCGGCACGTGCCTCAATCGCGGCTGCATCCCGTCGAAAGCCTTCATCCACGCCGCGTCGAAATTTGAAGAGATGCGCCACCTGGCTGACAAGACCGATATGGGCCTGTCGCTCAGCGCAGCGCCGCAGCTCGACATGGCGGGGCTGACGGGGTGGAAAGATGCGATCGTCAACAAGCTCACCAAGGGCGTGGGCCAGCTCTTGAAAGCGGCCAAAGTCGAGGCGGTCAATGGCTGGGCGGTGTTTCAAAACGCCAAGACCTGCGTCGTGACGCTGGCTGATGGCGGCGAGCTGGAGATCACGGCTGAGCATGTGATCCTGGCCACGGGCTCGAAAGAAACCGAACTGCCCTTCATGAAGTTCGGCGGCGCGGTGATCGGATCGACCCAGGCGCTGGAGCTGACCGAACTGCCGGAAAAGCTGGTGGTGGTCGGCGGCGGCTATATCGGGCTGGAGCTCGGCATCGCGTTTCGCAAGCTGGGCAGTGCGGTGACGGTGGTCGAAGCGCTCGACCGCATTGTGCCGCTTTATGACGCCGAGCTGACGCGCCCGGTGACCATGTGGCTGAAGAAGAACAAGGTCGATCTCCACCTCAAATCCAGAGCCAAGGGCGTGGTGGAGGAGGGCGGCAAGACCTTCCTGGAGTTCGAGACCGCGAACGGCGAGACCCAGCGCATCGAAGCGGACAAAATCCTGGTCTCGGTGGGCCGCAAGCCCGTCACCGACGGCTGGGGGCTGGAAAACATGGGCGTCGACATGGACGGGCCGTTCGTGAAGGTCGACGATCAGTGCCGTACCGCCATGCGCGGCGTCTACGCCATTGGCGATCTGACCGGCGAGCCACTGCTGGCCCACAAGGCCACGGCGCAGGGCGAAGCCGTCGCCGAGATCATCGCCGGCCACAAACGCCGTTTTGATCCTGTGGCCATCGCCGCGGTGTGCTTCACCGAACCCGAACTGGTGGGCGCCGGGCTGACGCCGGATGAAGCCAAAGCCAAAGGCGAGGATGTGATCACCGGCAAATTCCCGCTGGCGGCGTCGGGCCGGGCGCTGACCATGGAGGGCGGCGCCGATGGCGGATTTGTGCGCGTCACCGCGCGCAAGAGCGATCATGTGATCCTGGGCATTCACGCCGTGGGCAAGCATGTGTCCGAGCTGTCAGGCGAGTTCGCCCTGGCGCTGGAAATGGGCGCGCGTCTGGAGGATGTCGCGGGTACAATCCATGTGCACCCCACGCTGACCGAAGCCTTCGCCGAAAGCGCACTGGCCGCTCTGGGCCACCCGATCCACATTTCTGCGTAGCCTTCGCCGGCCAGACACCGCACAAGGACTCGTCGCATAGGCATATTCACGCGCTTCGTTAAGCGAACGGCAACAGCTTCACGTCATCATTGCACACATCCGGATGGGCGAGGGCGGATCAACACGCCCCGTCTCGCCGGTTGGGCTGGACACGGGCCGCCGTTTGGGCGCGGTCCTCAAAAAATCAGGATGGGTGTGATGATGAACAAGTTTTCC
>JAIUMW010000188.1 GCA_022565365.1 Oceanicaulis sp. | reverse complement strand
GCCCGGCTGCGGGTGGTGGGCGCATTCCTCGGCGGTTTGCCACTTATTGTGGGCGCGCATGAGCCGCCACTGGCCCGGATCGCCCTGGTCGATCGCTTCGGCCGACAGCTCGTCGGTGAGGAAATCGCGCCCCAGCCCGCAATCATAATAGATGCGCACCGGCTCCTCGACATCCTTCACCCATTGCGGCTTGACGCGCTCGATCAGCGCCCAGGTGCCCACCGGGCGCACGAATACGCGCTGATGCTTGTGAAAGACGGCTTTGGCCATGAGATGCGCTCCTTCCCGGCATGATCATGGCGCATGCGCCTCAAATCCGGGTTAAGCGGCATGGTTTGCGCTTCGTTAAGGTTCGGGGTAGGCGGCCCGCACCATGCCGCCGGGCTGGATTTCGCAGCGCCCGGCCAGCTCCAGCTCCACCAGCGCCGCCAGCACCGCCCCCACCGGCGCGCCGGTCAGGCGGGCGAGCTCGTCCTTGGACACAGGGGCGGGCGACAGCAGCCCGGCGATGCGCTCGCGCACCGCGTCGGCGGCGGCTTCAGCCGAGACCGGGTCCTCAGGCTCGTCCTCATAATCATAGCCGCCGGGTTCTTTCATGAGGGGCGGGCGAGTGTTCTGCAGGATGGCGAGCACATCATCAGCGCTTTCAATCAGGGCCGCCCCGTCGCGCAGCAGACGGTTGGTCCCGCGGGCGCGCGGATCCAGCGGAGAGCCCGGCACCGCCATCACTTCGCGGCCTTGCTCGCCAGCCAGCCGTGCAGTGATCAGCGACCCGGAGCGCTCGGCCGCCTCCACCACCAGCACGCCCAGCGACAGTCCGGCGATCAGCCGGTTGCGGCGGGGAAAATCGCGGGCCTGGGCGGTGTAGTCGGGCGGCGTCTCGCTGACGATCAGCCCTTCTCGGGCGATGGCGTGATGCAGCTCGGCGTGTTCGGGCGGGTAGATGCGCGCCAGACCGCCGCCGATCACCGCAATCGTGCCGGTCTCCAGCGAGGCGGCATGGGCGGCGCCGTCAATACCGCGCGCCAGCCCTGACACGATGTTGACGCCGCGCCGTCCCAGTTCGCGCGCGATATCGCCCGCAAAGCGCAAGCCCACCGCCGAGGCGTTGCGCGCGCCCACAATGGCGCAGGAGGGCCGGGCGTCAGGATCGAGCGGGCCGATCACTGACAGCACGGGCGGCGGCGGGTCGAGGGCGGCCAGGAGTTTGGGAAAGTCCGGCTCGCACGCGCAGATCAGCCGGGCGCCCAGCTCATCCAGCCGGTCCAGCTCGGCGCGGGCCTGGTCGCGGGTGACGATGTCGAGGCGCCGCGTGCGGCCGCCGCGTTTCGCCAGCCGGGGCAATTCGGCTATGGCCGCGTCTGCGGTCCCGAAACGTGTGATGAGTTGGTGAAACGTGACCGGGCCAACCCCGGAGGTGCGCGCGAGCCTGAGCCAGTCGAGCCGGCCGGCATCGGACAGGCGCGCAGGCGTCACGTCTTGGCCGCCCCTATGCGCGGCTCGCTGCCATCGAGCAGACGCACGATATTATCCTTGTGGCGCAGGTAAAGCGGCAGGGCGAGCACCAGCGTGAGCAGCGCCACATCCGGGCGGTCAAAAGCCAGCGCCAGCGCGGGCGCGGCGGCGGCGGCGACCAGCGCCGACAGGCTGGAAATGCGCATCAGCAAGGCTATGCCGAGCCAGGTGAGGCACGTCAGCACGCCCACCGGCCAGGCCGCCGCCAGCAGCACGCCCAGAAACGTGGCGACGCCCTTGCCGCCCTTGAATTTCAGCCAGACGGGGAAGCAATGGCCAAAAAAGGCCGCGCCGCCCGCAATCAGGCCCGCCGGGGTGGAGACCAGGAATGTGAAGAGGAGGCAGGCGATGCCCGCCTTGGCGCTGTCGAGGACCAGCGTGGCCGCCGCCAGATCCTTGCGGCCTGTGCGCAATACGTTGGTTGCGCCGATATTACCTGATCCGACGGTGCGGATATCGCCCAGCCCCGCTGCCCGTGTCAGCACCAGGCCGAACGGGATGGAGCCAAACAGGTATCCGCCCGCCAGGGCGAGGATCAGAACCGGATCAAACGGCATGGCCTATCCTTCAGGTTGATGGATGATCGCGCCTTCCACGAGCGTGATCAAGACCTTTCCCGCCATGCGGCGGTTTTCAAAGGCGCTGGGCGCGGTGCAGACGCGCTCTCCGCGCCCGTAAATCACCGGCGCATCGGGATCGAAGATCACCAGATCGGCCGGCGCGCCCGGCGCCAGGCGCCCTTGCTCCAGCCCGAACAGCTCCGCCGGGCCTGCGGTGACGGGCCAGAGCGCGTCCAGCAGGCTGAGCCTGCCTTCCGCCGCGATCGTGCACAGGGCCGGCAGCAGCGCTTCGAGATTGGCCGAGCCGGGCGCAGCTTCGGGGAAGGGGTGGGCCTTGGCCTCGCCGGTGCAGGCTCGGTGGTCTGAGACGAGCGCGGCGATGGCGCCGCCCGCCAGCGCCTCGATCAGCGCAAGGCGGTCAGATTCGCTGCGCAGCGGCGGCTCAAGCCGGAAGCGCGCATCAAACCCGCCCGCGTCCATTTCGTTGAAGACGAGGTGGGTGACCGGAACCGTGGCGGCGATGTCCAGCTCGCGCGCCAGCGCGGCCTCCAGCGCTTTAAGGGCGCCCGCCGTGGTCACCCGGTCGAGAAGAATGCGCGCGCCCGTCAGCTCTGCCAGCAGGGCGGCGCGCTCAATCGCGAGACGTTCTCCGGCGGCGGGCCGGGCGGGCAGGCCCATGCGCATGGACAGATCGCTTTCGGTGGCGCAGGTCCCGCGCGACAGGTTCGCATCCTCGCAGGTCAGCGCCGTCCAGGCGTCAAACCCGCCGGTATAGGCCAGCGCCCGGCGCACCAGCCGGGTATCGGGTTCAGCCCGTCCGCCATCGCCCACATAGGCGGCGCCCGCGCGCAGCATCAGGCCGATCTCGCCCATCTCGCCAGTGTGATCGATGGCCAGGCCCGAGGCGATGAGGCGCACCGGACTGGTCAGGCTGGCCGCTTCAATGGCGGCGAAATGCTCCGGGCGGCTGAGCCCGGTTCCGCTATCGGGCGCCAGGACCAGCGTGCCGATCCCGCCCGCCGCTGCGGCGCGGGCCGCCGCGTCTATGCCGGACTGGCCGGTGCTGGCAGGATTGACCCAGCAGCGCGCGTCGATCAGGGCCGGAGCGAGCACCGCGCCGTCCAGATCCATGACCCGTTCGCCGCTCTCCGGCGTCAGGGAGGGCGCGATCTCTGCGATTACGCCGCCGCGAATGCGCACATCGCCCGGCGCGTCGTGGCGCGCCGCCGGATCAATCACCCGGGCATTGCGAAACAGGATGGCGCTCATGATTGCGGCTCGTTTTGAGTGCGGTCGTCATAGCGCTGATTGGGCGAGGCGGTGCTGATCAGCTCCAGCACCGCCATGCGCACGGCCACGCCGGCCTCCACCTGTTCCAGGATCACCGCCCGCTCACGGTCATCGGCCAGGGCGCCGTCAATCTCCACGCCGCGATTCATGGGCCCGGGATGCATGACGAGGCAGTCCGGCTTGGCATGCTCCAGCCGGGCGTGATCAAGCCCGTAGAGGGTGCGGTATTCGCGGTCCGACGGGATCAGCCCGCCGCTCATGCGCTCGCGCTGCACGCGCAGGGCCATGACCGCGTCACAGCCCTCAAGCGCGGCGTCCAGATCATGGAAGACCTGAACGCCCCAGCGGTCGGCGTCCTCGGGCAAGAGGGTCGCCGGGCCGCACAGGCGCACATCGGCGTGCAGCATGTTGAGGAGCGCCACGTTGGAGCGGGCCACGCGCGAATGCAGAATATCGCCGACGATCAGGATGCGCCGCCCGCCCACCTCGCCCCAGCGCCGGGTGAGGGTGAAGGCGTCCAGCAGCGCCTGGGTGGGATGCTCATGGGCGCCGTCGCCGGCATTGACCGTGGAGACGCCGGTGACGCGCGCGAAATAGGCTGCAGCCCCTGCGGAACTGTGGCGCACGACCTGTAAGTCCGGGCGCATGGCGGCGAGCGTCAACGCCGTGTCTTCCAGGCTTTCGCCCTTGGAGATGGAGGCGCTGCCGGCGGAGAAATTGATCACGTGTGCGCCGAGGCGCTTGGCCGCAATTTCGAAACTCGCCAGCGTGCGGGTGGAGTTTTCGAAAAACAGATTGATCAGCGTCGCGCCGTCCAGCGTGCGCTCAGCCCGCACACCTGCGCGGTTATTGTCGAAATGCACCCCGGCGCGCTCGAAGATCATGCGCACATCGAGCGGGTTGAGATCGCCGATTGATACGAGGCTCGCGTGGGGAAAGTCGTAGCTGAAACCGGTCCGGTTCATGAGCCCTCGCGCACTGCGTCGGCGCGGTATAAGCGTGTGAGGGCGATGCGGCAAGGCGTTCGCCCGCCTTCCAATTGGTTTCATTTGTAACTAAATTCGGCTCTGACGCGCTGACCGAACGGAGACCGCCCATGGCCCGCAAATGGATTTACGCCTCACGCACCGAAGGCACAGCTTCGCGCCAGGCTCACGCTGACCTGCCCGAAGGCACCTATGAGCGCGAGATGAGCAAGGAGGGGTTTTTCGGCCCCGCCGCCTTCCTGCACCACAAGCGCCCGCCCACCGGCTGGAGCAATTTTGAAGGCCCGCTCAAGCCCCACGCTTTTGACCTGACCCGCCTCAAGGCCCCCGACGCCTCGCCCTGGGCGGCGCCGGTGGTGCTGCACAACGCGTCATGCGAGATCCGCTTCTGGAAGCTGGATGCGGCCATGCCGGCGCTGGCACGCAATGGCGACGGGGACCAGATCCTGTTCATCCACGAAGGCGCCGGCGCGCTGTTCTGCGACTTTGGCCATCTGGCGTTCGAGGCGGGCGATTACATCGTCCTGCCGCGTGGCACGATGTGGCGCCTGGCGCCGTCCGGGCCGGTCTCGGTGCTGATGATCGAGGCGACCAACAGTCATTACACCCTGCCGGACAAGGGTCTGATGGGGCCGCACGCGATCTTTGATCCGGCCCTGTTTGACGTGCCCGCCATGGACGAGGCCTTCCGCGCCCAGCAGGCGGACGCCGACCATGAATGGCGCGTGGATGTGAAGAAGCGCGGGGCGGTGAGCGTCATCACCTATCCCTACAATCCGCTCGACGCGGTGGGCTGGCATGGCGAACTGCACCCGGTGCGCATCAATGTGCGCCATATCCGGCCGCTGATGAGTCATCGCTATCACGTGCCGCCCAGCGCCCACACCACATTTCTGTCCGACCGCTTCGTGGTGTGCACGTTTGCGCCGCGCCCGTTCGAGACCGATCCCGGCGCGCTGAAAGTGCCGTTCTTCCACAATAATGACGACTATGATGAAGTGCTGTTCTATCATGCCGGGGACTTCTTCAGCCGCGACAATATCGATGCGGGCATGATGACATTCCACCCGTCGGGCTTCACCCACGGGCCGCACCCCAAGGCATTGAAAAACATGCTCACCCAGTCCAAACCGGCCACGAATGAGTATGCCGTGATGATCGACACCCGCGATCCGCTCAATGTCGGCGCCGACGCCGCACGGGTGGAAAATCCGGACTATGTCAATTCGTGGAAGGGGTAGGGGCGTTTGATACCCGATCAGCTTAAAGACGGTTACGGCCAGTTCCGCGCCGAACGTTTTGAACGCAAGCAGCGCATGTGGCGTCAGCTCTCCAAGGGGCAGTCGCCGCGGGCTCTGGTGATTGGCTGCGCCGACAGCCGGGTCGATCCGGCGGCGATTTTCAATGCCGGGCCGGGCGAGCTGTTCATTGTGCGCAATGTCGCCAATCTGGTGCCGCCCTATGAGCCCGACGGCGCCCATCACGGCGTCTCGGCAGCGCTGGAATTCGCTGTGAAGTCGCTCAAAGTCGACCACATCGTGGTGCTGGGCCATCGCCAGT
>JAIUMW010000187.1 GCA_022565365.1 Oceanicaulis sp. | reverse complement strand
GCTAAGTTGCCGCTGATCATATGGGTGTGTAAATGATCGCTATCTTGACCGATTCAGCTATCCCACTTATGTGACTGGAGCGCTATTGATGAATTGAAGACGGCATACCTGTGCCATACCCCTTCAGCGGGACATCCTCCGCGCGAATGAGCCTATGAGGCTTGCCCAGCCGAAGCTCGCGTAGCGAGCGAAGGATGGTGGAGGGGGCTGGATTCGAACCAGCGTACGCCGAAGCGGGCAGATTTACAGTCTGCTGGATTTAACCACTCTCCCACCCCTCCAAGGGTCCGCCAGGCGGCGGTGCGATCCGGGCGAAACCCGGAATGCTGGGCCGTCTCGAAAAACAGCCCCGTTCAAGCGTCATTGCACTGGAGCGCAAGGCGCTTTAACGAGGCGGCTCCCCGATTTCGAGCGCGGACTATAGTCATGACCCCTACCCGGCGCAATACGCCCCGCAAGCCTGATGCAGCACGCCGTTCAGGCCCGCGCGAAAGCCCTGACGAGGGCTGGATCTGGGGCCGCCACGCGGTGCTCGCAGCGCTCGCCAACAAGCGCCGCAAGCGCGTTTCGCTGCATGTCACGCGCAACGCCTCGAATGACCTCACTGAAGAGGACCGGGCGTTTGCCCGCCTTGAAATGCCAGGCGAGCTGGACGCCAAGCTGCCGCCCGGCGCGGTGCATCAGGGCTTTGCGCTGAAAGCCGGCGCGCTTGAGCCTGAATTGCTGCAGGCGGTGGCCGAACCCACGCACGGCCTTCTGGTGGTGCTTGACCAGATCACCGACCCGCAAAACGCCGGCGCGATCTTCCGTACCGCCGCCGCATTCGGCGCGCGCGCCATCATCACCCAGGACCGCAAGTCCCCGCCTTTGTTCGGCGCGCTGTGCAAGGCGGCGGTGGGCTGCGCCGAAGTGATCGGCCACGTGCAGGTGACCAATATCGCCGACACGCTGCTGAGCTTGCGCAAGTCGGGACGGTTTGTGATCGGACTGGCGGGCGAGGCCGAGGCTTCGCTGGGCGAGCTGATCGCCGCCCATGCAGGGCCGGGCCTCGTCATCGTCATGGGCGCCGAAGGCACGGGCCTGCGCCCGCGCGTAGCCGACAGCTGCGACGCCCTGGCGCGCATTCCCATGGGACCGAAGGCGGAAAGCCTCAATGTCTCGGCGGCCGCGGCGGTGGCCCTTTACGAGGCCTCCCGCCACGACCCCAGGATCAATCCGAAGCGCTAGAGGCCGGGGCGCCGCGTCCGCGCCACCTTGTCTCGCCGGTGAAGCGTTCTGCACGCACCCCGCCCGAGCCGGAGATCGACACGTCCGCATTCACAGATTCGCCGCCATGGCGCACCGAACCCGAGCCCGACACCGTGGCGCGCAGGGGCTCGGCCCGGCCCGACGCGGCCCGCACGGAGCCTGAACCGGACACACGGGCCGTCATGGCGCCGGTCTGCTCGCCCGTTCGTACCGAGCCCGAACCCGACACCACAGCGTTGAAATCACCGACATCGCCCGCGGTCAGACCGCCCGAACCGGACACCACGGCGCTGAGCGCGCCGGACACATCCCCGATGCGGATGCCGCCCGAGCCCGAGACGCGCGCGTCCACCGGACCATTGACGTCGCCTGCGGTGACGCGCCCCGAACCTGACATGGCCAGATCCGCACCGGCGCCCACGGCGCCAATGATGAGCGCGCCCGAGCCGGACATGCGCGCTTTGAGCTCGCCCGACACATCGCCCGCGGCGAAACGGGTGCAGCTGCGCATCGCCAGATCCGCCTCGCCCAGCGAGCCCGCCGCGCCCTCATAGATACTGTCGCGGATCACCAGCGCCAGCGAGGCCGGGGCGGTGATCACCAGGGACGGGTAATCGCTGATCGCGCGCGAGGCGCTGGCGCCAAACCCGAACCAGCCGCCGCCGCCACCCAGATACGCCTCGCCATCGCGGCGCCGGCAGTTCATCCGGCTCACGCTTTGCCCGCCATCAATGGCCACCACGCCGCCGGTCAGGCGCAGCTCCGGCGCCGCCTCTCCGCCGGCGCCCGCGCGCGCCTCGACGACGATCTCCTCGCCGCCCTCGCGCACTTCGATGCGTCCGATGAAATTGCTGATCTGAATGACTTCAGCATCGAACGCCTGACCCTCCTGCGCGAACGCGCCGGGGGCGGCGCCCGTGAGCAATAAGGCCAGTCCCGCTGTGCAAACCCTGATCATCGCATCCTCCCTTGCGCGCGCCGGGTGCGGCGCGCTGTCAGTCTCTTGATGCGCACAGCTTGCCATATGGATGCGGAGGCGGGTGTGAATTTCCGGTCATGGTCCGCGCGCGCCGCCTATCGACAGATGCGCGCGCACGCGCTTTTGTGTCTGCCATGACCCATCACGCGCCCCGCACCGAGCTTTCGACCCATAGTGTTTTCAACCAGTCACCGCCGCTGACCGGCGTGAACTGGCACGATGATGATGTGATGTTGCGCGAGGCGCTGGGCCGCGCGGGGGCGGGCGTTCACGCCGCCAGCCTGTCAGCGCTGGGTGGGGAGACGGGCAGCGAGGCGGTGCAGGAACTGGGCCGGCTCGCCAATGAAAACCCGCCCAAATTCAAACCCTTCGACCGGTTTGGTCAGCGTGTGGATGAAGTTGAGTTTCACCCCGCCTATCACGATCTGATGGCGCTGGGGCTGGAAGCAGGCGTGTCGTCAGCGGCATGGAAGACCGATAAGGCGGGCCACGCCCTGCATGCCGGATTGCTGATTCTGATGGGCCATGCCGATTCGGGCGTGTGCTGCCCCATGTCCATGACCTATGCCTGCGTGCCGGCCCTGCGCCATGCCGATTGGGCGGGCGACTGGATCAAGGGCGCGACGAGCGGCGCCTACGACCCGGCGTTCAAGCCCATGGAGGCCAAATCCGGCCTCACCCTCGGCATGGCGATGACCGAAAAGCAGGGCGGGTCGGACGTGCGCGCCAACACCACCCGCGCCGAGCCGATTGCGGGCGGCGATGAGGTGGTGCTGACCGGGCATAAATGGTTCTGTTCGGCGCCCATGAGCGACGCCTTCCTGACGCTGGCCTATGAGGGCGGGGATGCGAGCGGCGACGGCGCGGCGATGAGCTGTTTTCTGGTCCCGCGCTGGCGCCCGGACGGCACGCGCAACACGATTGAAATCCAGAGGCTCAAGGACAAGCTCGGCGACCGCTCCAACGCATCCTCGGAGATCGAATACAAACAGGCCTGGGCGCGGCGCGTGGGCGAGCCGGGGCGCGGCGTGCGCACCATTATCGAGATGGTAAATCACACCCGGCTCGATTGTCTGGCGGGCTCGGCGGGCCTCATCCGGACGGTCAGCGCCCACGCCATCTGGCACGCCGACCGGCGCAGCGCCTTTCAGCGCCGCCTGATCGACCAGCCGCTGATGCGCGAAGTACTCGCCGAGCTGGCGCTGGAGGCTGAAGCCGCCCTCGCCCTGGCCTTCCGGGTGGCGCAGAGCTTTGACAACGCCGCCCAAAACCCGGCCGAGGCCGCGTTTGCGCGCATCGCCACCCCCATCGCCAAATACTGGATCTGCAAGCGCGCGCCCTACCTCGTCTACGAGGCCATGGAAGCCCATGGCGGGGCGGGTTATGTGGAGGAACACCCCCTGCCCCGCATGTTCCGCCAAAGCCCGCTCAACGCCATCTGGGAAGGCTCGGGCAATGTGATCGCGCTCGACGTCTTGCGCGCCCTCTCCCGGGACGCCGCCGCGCGCGAGGCGCTGGACGCAGAGCTCGCCCCGCTGGCGGGCCTGCACCCGGCTGTGGATGCGCGCCTCAATGCCCTGCGCGAGATGATGGCGGGGGGATTGAGCGAGGCGCGCGCCCGCCGCTTCACCGAGCTGTCCGCCACCCTCCTCACCGCCGCCGCCCTCCAGCGCGCCGGCCTCGACCCGGCGCTGGCGGCCTATATCGGGCGCCGGATCGCAGAGAACGCCCCCACGCTGGGCGCGGGCGAGGCGACGATCGATACCGAGTGGCTTGTCAGCCGGGCGCGTCTACGGTCTTAAACCCCCGTCATCGATTCTGCCCGGAGCTTTGCCTTTGTCCTGGATGATCGCCGCCCTGGCCGCCTATGTGCTCGTGCAGCTGAGCATCGCCGTGTGGGCGTCGCGCAAGATTGCCGGCGATGTAGATTACTTGGTCGCCGGACGCCGCCTGGGCATGTTTGCGGTGGGGATATCGGTCTTCGCCACCTGGTTTGGCGGCGAGACGGTGATGGGCGCCAGCGCCGCCATCGCGACAGAGGGGATAGCGGGTGCGCGCGCCGAGCCCTTCGGTTACGCCATCTGCCTGATATTGGCTGCGCTTCTGGTGGCCGGCGCCCTGCGCGCCAAGGGGTATATCACGCTGGCTGACTTCTTCCGCGACCGGTTTGGCGGGCGGGCGGAAATCGCGGCGGCGTGCGTGTCCATCCCCACCTCCATCGTCTGGGCGGCGGCGCAGCTCCTCGCGCTGGCGGCTCTGGTGTCCACGGTGGCGGGATTGCCGGTGGCGACGACCCTGCTGGCCGTGACGGTGCTGGTGACCGCCTACACGCTGATTGGCGGGCTGCTGGCGTCGGTGGTGACGGATATTTTCCAGAGCGCCATCGTGCTGATCGGGCTCGTTATCTTGCTGATCGCCCTGATCGATCATGCGGGCGGGCCAATGTCGGCGCTGGGCTCGATCCGTCCAGAGCAACTCATCCTGATCGCGCCGGGGGAGACCTGGCTGGCGCGCCTCGACGCGTTCGCCATTCCGATCCTCGGCTCCATCGTGGCGCAGGAGCTGATCTCGCGCTTTCTGGGTTCCAAGACCGCCAAAATCGCCGTGCGCGGCGGACTGCTGGCCGGCGGGCTGTATCTGCTGGTTGGGTTTTTCCCGCTGGCCTTTGGCCTGATCGGGCCGGGCGCCGGGTTTGATGCGTCGGCGGGCGATTTATTCCTGCCACAGCTGGCCGCCGAGCTGCTTCCCACCGCCCTGTTCGTGGTGTTCGCCGGGGCGCTGTTTTCAGCCGTGTTGTCGACGGTGGATTCCGCCCTCCTCGCCGCGGCCGGCCTCACCACGGAAAACCTCTACAGCCGGGTACGCACCAAGGCGGACCCGCGCGAGAAGCTGATCGCGGCGCGCGTGCTCACAGTCGTTGCGGGCGGCTGCGCCTATCTGGTGGCGACGCGCGGCGAGACGATTTACGGGCTGGTGGAGATCGCCTCCTCGCTGGGCTCGGCGGGGCTGCTGGTCTCGCTGCTCATCGGGCTGCATACGAAGTTCGGCGATGAGTGGAGCGCGCTGGCGGCGCTGGCCGCCGGGCTGGTGGCGATTGCTCTGGGCAGCTGGGTGTATGACATTCCCGGCGCCTTCCTGTTCTCGATTCTGGCGGCGCTGGCGGCGTATGGCGCGGCCGCGCTGCTCACCGGCGCAAGGCGCAAGGCGGGTCAGGCCGGGGGCTGATTCAGCCGATCACGGCTTCTGCTTCAATCTCCACCATGAATTCCGGCGCGGCGAGCGCGCTCACCCCCACCATGGTGCTGGCCGGTGGGCATGACCTGAACACGGCGGCATGGGCTGCGCCCACGGCGGCCTGGGTCTCTGGCGCCATGTCGGTGACGAACATGCGGGTGCGCACGACGTGTTCCGGGCGCGCACCGGCCTCAGCCAGGGCGCTCACGATAATCTCAAGGCAGCGTGCGGCCTGCGCCCCGGCATCGCCCGGCGCGAACGGGCGCCCGTGCGCGTCCACAGCCACCGTCCCGGCCACCCAGACATGATTGCCCACACGCACCGCGCGGCGATAGCCGACCCGGTCTTCCCACGGGGCGCCGGAGGTGATGCGCTGGCGTTCAGGTGTCATGATTGCGCTCCCTGGCCAAACAATGCGTCCACGCTGGACTGGACCGCGTCCGGGTCTGGATCCGTCTCGCCGGTGACATGACCATGCACGGCTGCGCGCGCGGCCGCCAGCAAGGGCTCGGCCTCGTC
>JAIUMW010000186.1 GCA_022565365.1 Oceanicaulis sp. | reverse complement strand
GTAGGATCATTCATGGCGGATGTGGCCTCCGTGAAACTGCAAGATTCGGCGTTAGCACCCAAATCTTACGCGATTTCAACGGCTTGCGCTACATCCGCCAGACCACCATGAAATTTTCGGGCTAAATTCATCGACTTTTTCGTCATTGAAATGCGGGCTGATCCATTTCAGCGTGTAGTCCGCGTAATGCCCGTCAATGGGCTTGACCCAGCAATAGGTCTCGATGTTGGTGCGGCGTGCATAGGGCTTGATCTCATCGAACCATTCCCTGCGCAGCAGATTTGCAAAACTGAAGCTGGTCCAATCGCTTGGACAGGGCAGTGCAATATGGGCATGCCAGCCGCCTGTTGGTGCATGCTCAAGCACGACCAAGCGTTCTATGCGCTTGCCCTTTCGCTTGTGCTCATTTTTAAACAGTCTGCGATCGACGCGATTGAAAAAGCGGCCGATATGACGCTGCGCCCAACGATCGTCATAGCCACGCTCTGCCTGCTTCATTTCGGCGGGAAAGCACAGGCAAACGGCAACGTCGAAATCGGCAGCTTGACCGTGTAGCCATTGGCGCATGACCTGGCGATGATGGGCATGGTTAGCCGCCATCATTCGCCTGCCTTCGTTTTGCAGCGTTCGCACTTGCACTTGCCTGACTTGGCTTTGCGCTGCGACTTGAGCACATGCCGGTCGAGTATATGGACCAGTGCAGCCGTGCACTGTTTGCGTGCGTTCAGCTGATCGGCAGTTTGCAATATGTCTGAAATTTTCATCGGGTCTCCTATAAATATGTGAGTGGTGGCGCCACTTTCTATTCCGTGTATTTATACAGAAAGGCTGATTATGAACGAAAACGAATTGATTGAATCGGCTTATGCCGAGTTGAAGCGCATCGGTCTGGTTCAGCATCGAAGCGAGTTCGTCACGCAATGGCTTGGACGCGAAGAGAGCTATCTGCGCGTGCTGAGACATAAACGGCGTGGCCCAAGTGCAGCTGCTATTCGCAACTGCTGTGTGCGCATCACAACGTGCGCAAGCCAGCTCGCCCAAAGCCCGCATAGGGCGTTGAAGCAAGTCGGCGTCGATCTTTGCGCGTTGGGAAAGCGATTGGGCAGCGCTTGTCATTAGACCGCACAATCGTAGAGTGGTGTAATGCAGATACATGTGATTTAATATAGCAAAAATTGACAAGCGGATTCAACCACATACGGTAGGTTGGTGCATTTTCCGGTTGGCACTGCGTTTGGGATTGCGCATGTTTTGTGCGAGTGGTTCGATGCGGCGATGTACGCTGATTGGTGAAGGCAAACTTGAGCCAGCGTTAAGTCTCAAAACAGGTTCGAAAACGTGACCGCATGTCATTATGGAGCTTTACGAATGCACATCCTTCGCACACTCGGCAAGTTGCTCGCCTTCGTAGTCGCAGGCGCGCTCGCAGCATCCGTTTTTGGCCTGATCATACATGGCTATTAGGTTGCGCTGCGAGCCTCCCCACACGCGTTCATAACACATTTTCTAACACACCGGAGAAATGCCAGCATAAATCATTGATAATGTTGGGAAAAAATACCAACGCTCAAATCATAATCCTTGTGTCGGGGGTTCGAGTCCCTCCTCCGCTACCACTTTTTCCCGGGTCAGAAAAGCAAGTCAGATCAACAACTTGCGCAGACTCGGTTCCCCTCCCATTTGTGACGTCTCATTGAGATGTATCAAACGCAAAAAGCGGGAAACGGCGCTGCCTGACCAGGGTTGATGCGTCATGCGTCCCTCTTATCTCGCCCGCCATTCCGGTGGCCGCTATTACCTCCAGATGCGTGCGCGGGGCGTCGTCGCCCGTGAGCTCTCAATCCGGTTGATTCGTGCTAGCCTGAGAACTTCAGATTCGTTCGTCGCGAGACGGCGTTTGGTAAGGTCGTTGGTTAGCATCATGGAAGTTGTGGATTCGAACCGCTTGCCCGAATTGTGTGACGCTGTCACAGCGAGGCTCCAGTCCTTCAATAAAGAGACTTCTTTTACTGAAGATGGTCTGGCTGAACGTCTCGCTTACGAAACGGTCGTCCGCCAGATTCTCGATCGCCTGAACGCCGCCCGATTCGATCACATCGCTGAGCGGCCTCAAATGATCGAGGAATGGATGCATTTCGTCGAAGCGAATGCGGGCATCCCAACGAAACTGTCCGAGGCGGGTGAAGCATCCGGGTTCGAAAAAGGGCGCCACCTAACGATCCGCTCGATCCGCCAGGGCTGGCTTGATCCGCACGCTGATCACCCAACACCGCCGCAGCCGAAGGTCAAAGATGAACCGGCTCACTCGATGTCGGCACGCGAGAAGGACAGCCTACGTGTCATCGCCGAGATTAGGAACGGTTCCGCAACCGCGTCAAGGCCGTCTGCTTTCATCGCACGGCATCGCATCGACCAGTCGACATCTGACGACACCGATCTCGATTGGAACTCCATCGACGTAGGGTCCCACATCGATGCAAACGCCGGACCGGACACCCAGACCGAGATCGCAGCTGATGTCCGATTCGGCGACGATGAGACTCCAATCGATGTCGTCCCTGATATGCATGATGCACAGCCATGCTCACCGCGATTGATCCCTGCTGCTCACAGAAACGGGCCGACAGATGTGAACGGCACAGGAAACACTTCCCCGCTGACCGGTTCGGCATCCGCGAATCAGCTGGATACGGGCGGCGACTACGAGCGCCGGATCAACGATCGCGATAGTCGGCCCCTCGCTCCTGAATCATACGAAATTCCTCTCAGCACTGCTCTCGACAAATTTCTCACAGCCGAAAGAATTAGGCACGGCGACGGTCGTGCAAATTCTGACGTGGCGCCGATGATCCGATTCATGATCGACCTCATTGGTGACAAAACGCTCGACGCGTTGACACGCGGCGACATCAAACGGGTCAATGAAGGCCTGCCGGAGATCCCGACGCGGAAGAGCATACCGGTCGAGCATGTCGGAAGCCTCCATGCCCGGTATCTCTACGCGAAAAAGAACGGCTGGGGTCAGCTCGAACGCTTGACAACAACGACGATCAAGAACCGCTATCATTCGGGCTTGCGGCGGTTCTTTTCCTACCTTAAAGCGAGCGATTTTTGGGATGGTGACCTCCCGCGTTTCAACATTGTTACGGCGCAGAATATGACCCCGCTGCCGCGGGACAAGTTCCAGGACTCAGAATTGTTTGAGCTAGTGTCGCAGCCGCTTTTTACAGGTTGCAGGAACCAGCACCAGTTGTGGACGGAGGGCCATGTCTATGTCCAGAATTTCATCTATTGGGGATTTCTCATCTCGGTTTTGACGGGTATGCGGACCGGCGAAATCGGAAATCTTGATATCGATCAGATCGAGACCGACGGCCAATTCGTCTATTTCAATTTGCACCCAATCGATGCGTCGAAGGGTCGTGTCGCCGTCGGTGACGCAAAGAAAATGAAGTCGTCGAACGCGGCTCGCAAGGTCCCGGTTCACCCGCTTCTGATCAATTTAGGGTTGCTTGATCGTGCGAGAGAATTGGCACAGGCTGGATGTACACGTCTGTTTCCAGACTGCGTGCGTTACGAGAACAAGAACGGCGTTGTGTCGTGGAGCCGGCCTCTCACGCGATCGTTTCAGTATCTCAAAAAACGGCTCGGTTGGGAGAGAGCAGATCTTCAACTTTATAGCACGCGGCATCTGATGTCGCACTGGATCGATGTGACAGGAATTGCGGAGCGGACGAAGCGCCGTATTTTGGGACATGCGCCTATCGGTGTTGGTGATGTTTATGGCGCAAAGGGATTCCTCGACCCCGCTGAAGCGAAAGTGATTTCTGAGATCGAGCCGCCTGTGGTTCAGGAGATGCGCCGAATTCTGGTCGATGCCAGGGACAGGGCTTTGGCAGGCGAGCTGCAAATCGTGAAGCCGTGGCTTGAGCTTGATTTCAAGAAATCTGCTTGAAGCCCACATTCGCAATCTTTCGAAGTGTGCATCCCAGCAGAGGCGTCGTAAATTTCGTGACGACGCCTCGGTGGTTAGACTCGTATGAATTTGCATGTTTGTGGCTTTCTTATCTGAAAAGTAAAATTTCCAAATCGTCTCCTTGCTGGGTTGCCTCAATTAGCAAGGAATAGGCGGTATTACAGAAGCTCGCCGGGTTCGGCGCAAACCACATGATTGAGACCATGTCTAACTCTTGCAAACGCAACGCAAACCTCGTCAAGACATTCCGCGTCACGCCTGCAGAGAATGATCTTCTGCTGTCTGCAGCGAAGCAGAAATGTGTTGGGATCAGCACATTCTGTAAGATCGCTGCGCTTGAGTCTGCAGAACGGGAAAAATCCGACGATGGATCCCGTCCGGGCATCGGGCCGCATACTCAGGCAATCGGCGAGATGCTCGCGGCGGCGTGCATCATTCAGCGTCTTCTGCGGGTCACCGAGGCCGGCAATCCTGCCGAAAAGGGCATCGGTCATCATGATGAGATCCTCGGCGCCTGCAGCCGGATCATTGATGCCGCTAACGAACTCGTTGGTTACGCGTCATGATCATCACGCAGAACCGCCATGGGCTTGCTCCTGACGAAGGAAACATTTTGCACGACTACGTGTTTCGCGATGAAGTGAAGCCGCCCCGCCTCGTTGGCATTTTCAACATCATCGGCGAGACGCCGGGACGGGCGATGCGTGCGATGGAGTTGATGCGTGATGCGTCGCGTGCGTCGATCGCATTTCAGCACATCACGATCAATCCGAAATACAACCTCAGCGAGCAGCAGCGTGACTTGGCGGTTTCCCGGATTCTGGAGGTGCTCGGTGCTGAAGAGCATGGATATGTGCTCGTCGAGCATTTCAAAAACCGGGCGACCCCCGGACGGGCGGATCACCATTTCCACCTTATCCTCGCGCATGTCGGCCCTGACCTGCGAGCGCTCGACATGTCGCACAGCTATGCGCGGCTGGACGCTGTTGCACGATCCTTGGAGGTGGATTTCGGCGAAGAGCTGACGCCGACGACGAGGCCGGAGGCAGTGGCGTATTTCGCTCGTGCAATGGGGCGCGACGACGTAGCCGATCGGATTATCGAAATGCGTGACGACAACGTTCACATCTTTGTGCCGTTCGAGATCGGTTCCTTCGAATTTGGCACGGTTGATTGCGCAGACTTCGACATCGCGGGAGTGGATATCACGGCAGCCACGGAGGACGCCATCATCAACACAGTTCTTTCCGACGGTGAAACTTCGGCCTCGCTGTCAAATCGGCGTTTGCAGGAACCGCCTGACCTTCCCAATGATGATGGTCTCCATATCTTGCCAGGAAACCCGGGCTGGACCGTCGATCCGAACGACACGGCGGATTGCTCAAAAGCCGAAATTTTTATCAGCGGGGCCCCTTTCACGATCGACACGGCGGCAATCGAACCATTAAGCCATCATGAAGTAACCATAAGCCCGCCTGCCGAGCCACGTGAGGTTACGACAACAACGGCAAATGCAGGTTTTGAGCGTCGTGATGATGCTTCTATCTTTAGGCCCGAGGCCGCAACCCCTGAAGCGTCCCCGAAACCCAACGCGGAAACGGCGCGGATCAAGATCTTTCAGAGGCTCGACAATCTTGAGAAGCGTCTTGAGAACAAACTGCTTATGCTGAGAGCGCCCGTTGAAGAGCCGGAGAACCTCTCCAGGGCCAGGTCGGTGCTTGATGCTGCAAAAGCGCGTCTGCAGGATGCGAAAAATAAGGAGGAAGTTGCGAGGAACGAAATCGCAGTGCTCGATGCACAACGACCGAATTCCTTGATCGCGAAGATCACGGGCAAAGTGGCGAAATTCGCAGCATGCTATGACGAAGCCAAGCAGCGACGTGCAGACGCGATGAAAGATTTGCTGTTCGCTCAGAGCCATTTTGAGGTGGACCCCATTCGTCGGACAGGTTTGCGGCCTGGATAAGCTGGTATCGTGTTTTGGTTTTCAAGCCGCAAGTTGGAGTTGGGGTTCAGCCTGATCCGGGGTTAACCCCGGATCAG
>JAIUMW010000185.1 GCA_022565365.1 Oceanicaulis sp. | reverse complement strand
TCCAGACGGACCAGTCGGCCACTTTGACCTTGGCTTTCGAAGGTGTTTTGCTGTGCATATTCATGACGTCCTCCTTTTGGATGACGCCAATCTAACCCTCCCCCTAAGGGGGGTCAAGGGGGGTATATGGGGGCTATCCCTCATCATGCCAGCTCAAACGGTTCAAGGCCCGACAGGCGCATGGCGGGCGGGCGTTTGGCGATCTCGCGGGGGCGCCCGTCAAAGGCGGCTTTGGCGATGCGCGCGATATGCTCCGGCGTGGTGCCGCAGCACCCGCCCACAATGTTCACCAGGCCCGATTGCGCCCAGTCGCCGATGAAGCCGGCGGTCTCCTCGGGCGTCTCGTCATATTCGCCGAACGCGTTGGGCAGGCCGGCATTGGGATAGGCGAGGACGCGGGTCTCGGCGATGCGGCTCATCTCGGCCACATAGGGGCGCAGCTGATCGGCGCCCAGCGCGCAATTGAGCCCGATGGCCCAGGGCCGGGCATGACGTACCGAATTGTAAAACGCTTCCGTCGTCTGACCCGACAATGTGCGGCCCGACGCATCGGTGATGGTGCCTGACAGCATGATCGGGATATCGGCGTCCACCCCGCCCTCGGCGCGCAGGTCCAGCAGCGCCTTGATCGCCGCCTTGGCGTTGAGGGTGTCGAAAATCGTCTCGATCAGGAAGAAATCCACGAACGGCGCCATGGCCTTGGCCTGCTCGGCATAGGTTTCGCGCACCTCATCGAAGGTGACGGCGCGATAGCCGGGATCCTCCACGTCGGGCGACAGCGACAGGGTGCGGTTGGTCGGGCCGATAGCGCCCAGAACCGCCTTGGGCTGGCCGGTTTCGGCCTCGGCGGCGTCAGCAGCTTCGCGCGCCAGGCGCGCGCCCTCGGACGCGATCTCGGCGGCGAGCGCCTCCATCTGGTAGTCGGCCTGGGCGATCTGGGTGGCCGAAAACGTGTTGGTCTCCACCATGTCCGATCCGGACGCAAAGTAGGCCGCATGGATCTCTCGGATGGCGTCTGGCCGGCTCAGATTGAGCAGATCATTATTGCCCTGGACGGCGGTCTTCCAGTCGGCGAAGCGTTCACCGCGATAGTCTTCCTCGGTGAGCTTCAGGCGCTGGATCATCGTGCCCATGGCGCCGTCCAGCACCAGGATGCGTTCTTGCGCCAGCGCTTCGAGCGCCTTGATACGGTCTTGTCGCGTCATCAGGTCAGGCCGCCTCTGCCGGTTCGGGTTTGACGCCCATCAGCGCGCAGGCCGCCAGCGCGAGCTCGGCGCGGTTGAGCGTGTAGAAGTGAAACTGGTCCACGCCGCCCGCTTTCAGCGCATCGCACAGATCGGCCGCGATATGGGCGGTGATCAGCTCGCGGGTCTTGTCGTCCTCGTCCATGCCGTCAAACACGGTTTCCAGACGCTGAGGTATGGACGCGCCGCACAGCTTGGCCATGCGTTTGAGCCCCTTGAAATTGGGCTGCAGCATGATGCCGGGCACGATCGGAATGGTGATGCCGGCCGCGCGCACCGTCTCGAGATAGCGCAGGAAGACATCAGCATCGAAGAAGAACTGGCTGATCGCGCGCGTCGCGCCATTGTCGATCTTGCGCTTCAAATGATCGATATCGGCCTGCAGGCTGGCGCTCTCGGGGTGTTTTTCCGGGTAGCAGCCCACGGAAATTTCAAAATCGCCGATGGCGCGGATCCCCGCGCTCAAGTCGGCCGCATTCTCATACCCGCCCGGATGGGGGATGTAGCGCTCGCCAATGCCCTCGGGCGGGTCGCCCCGCAGGGACACGATATGGCGCACGCCCGCATCCCAATAGCTGCGGATGACGTCGTCAATCTCGGCTTTGGTGGCGCTGACGCAGGTCAGGTGGGCTGCCGGGAGCAAGTCTGTCTCGTCCACGATTCGCTTGACCGTGCGGTGGGTGCGCTCACGCGTCGACCCGCCCGCGCCATAGGTCACCGACACAAAGGCCGGGCCCAGCGGCGCAAGACGCCCGATGGACTGCCACAGGCGCGTCTCCATGTCCTCGGTCTTCGGCGGGAAGAACTCGAAGGAGACGCGCGGCGCGCCTGATTTATGTATGGCCTCAGCAGGCATGATCGGCTCCGGTCAGACGGCCCGGCGCATGCCGGACGATATAAAGATATCTTTATGCGATTATCCGATCGTATTCAACGGGCACGCCGCGCACAAATTCCCAAACTTGCGCTGCATCAGCGCGGGCTTGACGATTGAGCGCTACGCTCCATGTCTGCCCGCAACCGCTGTACTGGAGCCGCCATGCGCCCCGCCCTGCCCGCCGTGTTGACCGCCTTGGCCGCCTTGAGCCTCGCCGCCTGCGCCAGCACGCCCGACGAAGCCAATGATCCGTTCGAGCCGGGCAACCGCGCGATGCTGGGCTTCAACGTCGCCGCCGACCGCGCCGTGGTCGGCCCCGCCGCGCGCGCCTATGGCGAATACACGCCGGGCTTTGTGCGCAGCGGCATCGGCAATGTCTTACGAAACCTGCGCGAGCCGGTGGTGTTCGCCAATCTGATCCTGCAGGGCCAGCCCGGCCCGGCCGCAGACAGCGCTTTCCGCTTCGCCGCCAACACGACAGTGGGCCTGGGCGGCCTGTTCGATGTCGCCAGCCGCGAAGGCGCCCCGCGCCACGAGGCCGATTTCGGCGAGACCATGGCCGTGTGGGGCGTGGGCGAAGGTCCCTACCTGATGCTGCCCTTCCTCGGCCCGTCCAATGTGCGCGACACCGGCGGCCGCGTGGCGGACCGCTACGCCCACCCGTTCAACTGGAGCGCCAACGAGCCCGATGACGCCATTCGCTGGACCGAGCGGGTCCTGCGCGTGGGCGAAATCAGGCTGGAGCTGGACGAAACATTCGAGCGCATGGCGCAAGAGAACGCGGATGCGCGCGAGGCCGGGACGGCCCGCGACCCCTATGTGCTGCTGCGCGACACCTGGCGCGCCCAGCGCCGCGAACGGATCGAGGCGGCGAGGCAGGGGCGGGATTAGGAAGCAAAGCCGCTAAATCTCAGACATCTGCCTTCCCGTCCGGCCGAAGGGAGCGACGGACCCATCCTTTAAACCCGGCCACCTGTGCGGCGGCGGGCGGGACCAGGGATGGCTCCCGGATCACCCCGGCTCAAGGCCGGGGCGTCCGGGAAAGCAGAGTAAGATGACTCCCGATAAAGGGAGGGGCTTAGTGCGCGCGCGCTTCGCCCGGCGCCGCTTCGGCCCGCGCCGCCGCCGCAAACGCGGCTTCGTCGGCTTCGCTCCACTCCACTGGCTGGACCTTGCCGACCAGGGCGTGTTCGAGCACCTCGTCCACGGTTTCCACGGGGATGATTTGCAGACCCTCTTTCACATTGTCCGGGATCTCGGCGAGGTCCTTTTCATTGTCTTTGGGGATCAGCACCGTTTTCACCCCGCCGCGCAGGGCCGCCAGCAGCTTTTCTTTCAGGCCGCCAATGGGCAGCACCCGGCCACGCAGCGTGATTTCACCGGTCATGGCCACGTCCTTGCGCACCGCAATGCCGGTGAGCGCCGACACGATGGCCGTGATCATGGCGCCGCCCGCTGACGGGCCGTCCGTGGGCGTGGCGCCCTCGGGCACGTGCACGTGGATATCGGTGGAGCGGAACACAGGCGGCTTCACGCCCAGCGCCGGGGCGCGGGACTGGACATAGGAATTGGCCGCCGAGATGGACTCTTTCATCACATCGCGCAAATTGCCGGTGACCGTCATCTTGCCGCGTCCGGGCATCTTGACCGCTTCGATGGTCAGCAAATCGCCGCCCACTTCGGTCCAGGCGAGGCCGGTGACCAGGCCCACCTTGTCTTCCAGCTCGGTCTCGCCGAAGCGGTGTTTGCGCACGCCGGCGAAGTCGGCGAGGTTTTCGCTGGTCACGGTGATGATCTCGGCCTCGCCGCCCACCAGCTTGCGCACCGCCTTACGGGCCAGGCGCGAGATTTCCCGCTCCAGATTCCGCACGCCGGATTCGCGCGTGTAATAACGGATGAGATCGCGCAGCGCGCCATCTTCCAGAACCCAGTCCTCGCCCTTGAGGGCGTGAGCCTTCATCACCTTGGGGATCAGGTGACGGCGGGCGATCTCGACCTTTTCATCTTCGGTGTAGCCGGCGATGCGGATCACCTCCATGCGATCCAGAAGCGGCTGGGGCATGTTCAGCGTGTTGGCCGTGGTGATGAACATCACGTCCGACAGATCGTAATCCACCTCCAGATAGTGGTCGTTGAAGGAGCTGTTCTGCTCGGGATCGAGCACTTCGAGCAGGGCCGCAGACGGATCGCCGCGATAATCGGCGCCCAGCTTGTCGATCTCGTCGAGCAGGAAGAGCGGGTTGGAGCTCTTGGCCTTCTTCATCGACTGGATCACCCGGCCCGGCATGGAGCCGATATAGGTGCGCCGGTGGCCGCGAATCTCGGCCTCGTCACGCACGCCGCCCAGCGACATGCGCACGAACTCACGGCCCGTGGCTTCAGCGATGGAGCGGCCCAGCGAGGTCTTGCCCACGCCCGGCGGTCCCACCAGGCACAGGATCGGCCCGCGCAGCTTGCGCGTGCGCGCCTGGACGGCCAGGTGCTCGATAATGCGCTCCTTGACCTTCTCCAGCCCGTAATGATCGCGCGCCAGCGTGGCCTCGGCCTTGGTCAGGTCGTTGCGCACTTTCTTGCGCTTGTTCCACGGGATGGACAGGATCCAGTCGAGATAATTGCGCACCACCGTGGCCTCGGCCGACATCGGGCTCATCTGGCGCAGCTTCTTCATCTCGGCGTCGACTTTCGTGCGCGCCTCCTTGGACAGCTTGGTCGCCTCGATGCGCTCTTCCAGCTCGGCCATTTCCTCGCGGCCGTCATCGCCTTCGCCCAGCTCGCGCTGGATCGCCTTCATCTGCTCATTGAGATAATATTCGCGCTGGGTCTTCTCCATCTGCCGCTTCACACGGTTGCGGATCTTGGTTTCGACCTGGAGGACGGAAATCTCCCCCTCCATCAGCGCAAACACCTTCTCCAGGCGCTGGGCCACGTCCGGATTGCCCAGCAGCTCCTGCTTGTCGGTGATCTTCACGGCCAGGTGCGCCGCGATCGTGTCGGCCATCTTGGCCGGATCGGCGATCTCGCCCACGGCGGCCAGCGCCTCGGGCGGCACTTTCTTGTTGAGCTTGACGTAGTCTTCAAACTTGTCGCCGGCCGCGCGCATGAGCGCTTCCATCTCGGCGGCCTCGCCAGCCGCCTCGTCGACCAGGCGCGCCTCGGCTTCGAAATAGGCCTGATTGTCAAGATAGCGCACGATCTCCATGCGCCGCCCGCCCTCGACCAGCACTTTCACCGTGCCGTCGGGCAATTTCAGGAGTTGCAGCACCGAAGCGACCACGCCCTGGCCGTAAATCGCCTCGGAGGAGGGATCATCATCGGCCGCGCTCAGCTGGGTGGCCAGAAGGATCTGCTTGTCGCCGCGCATCACTTCTTCCAGCGCGCGCACCGATTTCTCGCGGCCCACAAACAGGGGCACGATCATGTGCGGAAACACCACGATATCGCGCAGCGGCAGAAGGGGAAGGGTCCGGGTCTCGGTCATCGGTCTGGTTCTCCGCGCCCATCGCGCACTACGCGTCCGGGCGCCATCATGTCATGCAGGCCAGCGTCGCCCGCTTCGTGTGCTGACACAAGTGGAGCCCCGCACCCGCCCCTTCAAGACGGCGCAATGGCGCAGGTGCAGCAGAGAGGTGGGGGCGCAGCCGATGGCGGCATCTTGAAACGCCGCGCAACGCGGCGCCACACCCCTCACCCCACCCTCTCCCCTCTGAGAGGGGAGAGGAGGCTGGAACGGGGCGTATATGATGGAAATGCAAAAATCGGGCTTCCACGGAAATACGCTTTGTTGCGGCCCCCTCTCCCCCATTTATGGGGGAGAGGATAAAGGTGAGGGGGGCAGGCGGTCCGTCCTTCACCGCACCCCCGCCCCATTACCCGCCCCGTGGGCGAGAGGTGACCCCCAGAGCGCCCAGCCC
>JAIUMW010000184.1 GCA_022565365.1 Oceanicaulis sp. | reverse complement strand
GCGCCGAACCGGCCGGCCGCATCGGGATACTGGGAGAAGGCGTTGGGCTTGGTCATGTCATCTTACCGTTTGAAGCCCCCCACCCCGGCCCTCCCCCGGCGGGGGAGGGAGGAAAAAAGCGGGACCCGCCACCCGGCAAGCCTGCCATGGCCCAAAGCCCACCGCCTGCTGGCACAACCTGCCCCAAACGCGAA
Organism: Oceanicaulis sp.; assembly: GCA_022565365.1. Taxonomy (GTDB): domain Bacteria; phylum Pseudomonadota; class Alphaproteobacteria; order Caulobacterales; family Maricaulaceae; genus Oceanicaulis. The sequence continues at coordinate 5,847 of JAIUMW010000184.1, read as the reverse complement.
AAGGCCGCCCGGTTGCGCCGGACGGCCTTGTTCAGTGCGTGTATCGCAGACGCGCCTAGTCTTCGGCGCCGGCCTGTTCGATGCGGGCGCGGTCAACCGCGCCTTTCGCCTCGGGATCGCGGTCGACCAGCTCGATCACGGCCAGCGGGGCGTTGTCCCCGTGGCGGAAGCCGGCTTTGAGCACGCGGGTATAGCCGCCATTGCGCTCCTGATAGCGCGGCCCCAGGGTCGCGAACAGCTTGGCCACCTGATCCTTGTTGCGGATCTTGGCGATCGCCTGACGGCGCGCGTGCAAGTCCCCGCGCTTGGCCAGGGTGATGAGCTTGTCCATGATGGGCTTGAGCTCTTTGGCCTTGGGCAGAGTGGTGACGATCTGCTCATGCTCGATGAGCGAGGCCGCCATATTGGCGAACATGGCGCGGCGGTGGCTCGCGGTCCTGTTCAGTTTGCGATGGGCGACGCCGTGGCGCATGACTACTCTCCTTAAGTCCAGTACTGGGGCGCCTCGCGGCGCGCCGTCCTAGATCTGATCCTCGTACTTCTTGGCGAGATCCTCGATGTTCTCGGGCGGCCAGTTGGGCGCCTCCATGCCGAGGTGAAGTCCCATCTGGGCCAGGACTTCCTTGATCTCGTTGAGCGACTTGCGGCCGAAGTTCGGGGTGCGAAGCATCTCCGCCTCGGACTTCTGGATCAGGTCGCCGATATAGACGATGTTGTCGTTCTTCAGGCAGTTGGCCGAACGCACCGACAGCTCCAGCTCGTCGACCTTCTTGAGAAGGGCCGGGTTGAAGTCCAGGTCCGGCTTGTCGGACGTCTCGGTGCGGCCCTGGTTGGGGTCTTCGAAATTCACGAAGGCCTGCAGCTGGTCCTGCAGGATGCGCGCGGCGTACGCGACAGCATCTTCAGGACGCAGGGAGCCGTTGGTTTCGACTTCCAGGATCAGCTTGTCATAGTCCAGCACCTGGCCTTCACGCGTGTTCTCCACGCGGTAGGCGACGCGCTTGACCGGGCTGTACAGCGCATCCACGCCGATCAGGCCGATGGGCGCATCTTCGGCGCGGTGGCTCTCGGCCGGGACATAGCCCTTGCCGGTGTTCACGGTCAGGACCATGCGCACTTCGGCATCGTCATCGAGCGTGCAGATCACCAGGTCCTTGTTGATCACGACGATATCGCCGGTCTCTTCAATATCGCCGGCCTTCACCTCGCCCGGACCCTTCTTTTTCAGGGTCAGGCGCTTGGGGCCTTCGCCCTGCATGCGCAGAGCGACCTGCTTCAGGTTCAGCACGATGTCGGTGACATCCTCGCGCACGCCCTTGATGGAGGAGAACTCGTGCAGGACATTGTCGATCTGAACCGCGGTCACCGCAGCGCCCTGCAGCGAGGACAGCAGCACACGGCGCAGCGCATTGCCCAGCGTCGTCCCGAAGCCGCGCTCGCGCGGCTCGGCGCCCAGCTTGGCGTGACGCGACGGGTCGAAGCCGGACTGGATTTCCGGCTTCATCGGGCGGATCAGTTCCTGCCAGTTTTTCTCAATCACGGACATCACCCCTTTAAGGCGGAGGGCGCGCCAGCCTCGCAATGAAGCCGCGCGCCCGAAAACAGTGGTCTGGTCAGCGCGCGGGAATCGCGCGCCGGCCCGGCATTAGACCCGGCGGCGCTTGGGCGGACGGCAGCCATTGTGCGGGATCGGGGTCACGGCGTGGATCGTCGTGATCACCAGGCCCACAGACTGCAGCGCGCGCAGCGCGGATTCACGGCCCGAACCGGGTCCGGAAACCTTCACTTCCAGCGTCTTGAGACCGTGCTCCTGCGCCTTGCGGCCCGCATCTTCAGCGGCGACCTGCGCGGCGTAGGGGGTCGATTTGCGCGAACCCTTGAACCCCATGGTCCCCGCCGAAGACCAGGAAATCGCATTGCCCTGGGCGTCGGTGATGGTGATCATGGTGTTGTTGAAGCTGGCGTTCACGTGCGCCACGCCAGCACTGATATTCTTGCGCTCGCGACGGCGTACGCGGGACGGTTCCTTGGCCATGGCCCTCGTTCCTTATTTCTTCTTGCCAGCGATCGGCTTGGCGGGACCTTTACGCGTGCGCGCATTGGTATGAGTGCGCTGACCGCGAACGGGCAGGCCGCGGCGGTGACGCAGGCCGCGATAGCAGCCCAGATCCATCAGGCGCTTGACGTTGACCGCCACCTCACGGCGCAGGTCGCCCTCCACCATGTGATCCGCGTCGATCGTTTCGCGGATCTGGAGCACTTCAGCATCAGTCAGCTGATTGACCCGCTTCTCGGGGGCGATGCCCACCTTGTCGCAGATCTCGGCAGCCCTGGTTGCGCCGATGCCATGGATATAGCGCAGCGCGATGGTCACGCGCTTGTTGGTCGGAATGTTGACGCCGGCGATCCGTGCCACGACGCTCTCCTTGTCTTCAGCAGCCTGCACCCGCGAAGCAGACCGGACCGCGCAGCCATGACGGGCGGCGGATACGGCGTCTGCCCCTGCGAGCGAAGGGCGGTTCTTATAGGCGCCGCACCGGTTTCGTCAACCGGGATGAGCGGCGCCGCCTCAGTGTCCACCACGCCGGGGCGGTTCCCCGGCGCAGCCCTTATTCCTGGTCCAGCACCTCTGCGATGCGCGCCGCAACGGCGTCCATCGAGCCTGCACCGTCCACATCGACCAGCTTGCCCTGCGCCTGATAATAGGGAATCAGCGCGGCCGTCTGGTCGTTATAGTTCTTCAGCCGGACGCGGAACGCCTCGACCGTATCGTCCGCGCGGCCTTCTTCCTCGGCGCGCTTCTGCATCCGGGCCACCAGCTCGTCCTGATCCACGATCAGGCGCACGACCTTTTCGATCGGCGCGCGGCGGCCCTCAAGCAAACCGTCCAGCGCCTCGGCCTGGGCCACAGTGCGCGGGAAGCCGTCAAAGATCGCTCCGCCAGCCGCAGCGGCCTCGTCCAGGCGCTCCTCGATCAGGGCGATGACGATCTCGTCCGAGACCAGATCGCCGCGATCCATGATATCAGCCACGCGCTTGCCCAGCTCGGTGCCGGCTGCGCGCGCGGCGCGCAGCATGTCGCCGGTGGCCAGCTGCACCCAGCCGCGTTCGGCGACCAGGCGCTTGGACTGCGTGCCTTTGCCAGCGCCCGGCGGACCGAACAGCACAATATTCATCGCTTGCGCCCCCGCAGCTTGGTCTTCTTGATCAGCCCCTCATACTGGTGGGCCAGAAGGTGGGACTGGATCTGCCCGACCGTGTCCAGGGTCACCGAGACCACGATCAGCACCGCCGTGCCCCCGATATAGAACGGGATGGACGGGTTCTGCATGCGCAGGATCTCGGGCAGCAGACACACCGCCGCCAGATAGGCTGCACCGATCACCGTCAGGCGCGTCAGCACATGGTCGAGATATTCCGCTGTGCGCTTGCCCGGCCGGATGCCCGGCAGGAAGCCGCCATACTTCTTCAGATTATCGGCCACATCTTCGGGATTGAAGGTGATGGAGGTGTAGAAGAAGGTGAAGAACACGATCATCGCGCCATAGAAGGCGATGAAGGCCGGCTGGCCCGGGCCGACGAACGCGACCAGCCCCGTCAGCCAGGCCGGGCCCGACTGGGCGGAGAAGCCGGCCGCCGTCGCGGGCAGCAGCAGGAGCGACGAGGCGAAGATCGCCGGGATCACGCCGGCGGTGTTCAGCTTCAGCGGCAGGAAGGACGATTCCCCGCCCATCATGCGATTGCCCACCTGGCGCTTGGGATACTGGGTCAGCAGGCGGCGCTGGGAGCGCTCGATGACCACCACGAAGGCCAGCACGGCGATCAGCATCGCGATCAGGCCGATCACCAGACCCGCATTGAGGTCACCGGTGCGGCCCTGCTCCAGGGTCTGAAACAGCGCGCGCGGCATTTCGGCGATGATGCCCGCGAAGATGATCAGCGACACGCCATTGCCCACGCCGCGCGCCGTGATCTGCTCGCCCAGCCAGAGTAGCAGCATGGTGCCCCCCACCAGCGTGCTCACCGTCACGATGACGAAAAAGGCGCCGGGGTTCTGCGCAATCGTCACGCCATCCGTGCTGGGCTGCTGCATGGCGACTGCGATGGCGAAGCCCTGCGCGGCGGCGAGCACCACGGTGAGATAGCGCGAATACTGGTTGATCTGCTTGCGGCCCTGCTCGCCGCCCTCTTTCTTCAGGCGCTCGAGGGCCGGCACGGTGGCCGCCATCAGCTGCATGATGATCGAGGCGGAGATGTAGGGCATCACGTTGAGCGCAAAGATCGCCATGCGCTCCACGGCGCCGCCGGAGAACATGTTGAACATGCCCAGCACGCCGCAGCTCTGCTGTTCGAACAGCATCGTGAACTGCCCCATGTCCACGCCCGGCAGCGGCACATAGGTGCCGATGCGGTAGATGATCAGGACGCCGAGCGTGAACAGGAGCCGCTTTTGCAGCTCCTTTGCCCGGGCGAACGCCCCGAAATTCATGTTCGCGGCGAGTTGTTCGGCGGCTGACGCCATGGCGATCGATCACTCCCTCGCGCGAGACGCGCCGGCCTGGACGAGCCCGGGCCGGCGCCTGTCGGCTTTACTCGGTTTCGGCTTCGGCTTTGGCGGCCTTGACCACGGTCACGGTCACAGACCCGCCTGCCTTCTCAACCGCCGCGATCGCCGGGGCGGAGCCGCCGGCCACGGTCAGTTCGATTTTGGTCGTCAGGTCGCCGCCGCCGATCAGGCGCACGCCGTCCTTGGCGCGGCGGATCACGCCGGCCGCTTTCAGCGCCGCCGCGTCAACCGGCTGGCCCGCGTCGAGGCGGCCCAGATCGATGGCGGTCTGGATGCGGCGCAGGGTGACTTCGGCATAACGCGCCCGGTTCGGCTTGGTGAAGCCGCGCTTGGGCAGACGCTGGTGCAGCGGCATCTGGCCGCCCTCGAAGCCCTTGATGGCCACGCCGGAGCGCGATTTCTGGCCCTTGACGCCGCGACCGCCGGTCTTGCCGGTGCCCGAGCCGATGCCGCGCCCGACGCGCGTGCGCTCTTTGGTGGCGCCGGGATTGTCGCGCAATTCATTCAAGCGCATAGCAATTCTCCTTCAGAAGCAGCCAGACGGCTACTCCACGATCTCAATCAGATGGGCGACCTTGCGGATCATGCCGCGCACAGACGGCGTGTCTTCAAGCTCGCGCTCGCGCCCGATGCGCCCCAGGCCCAGACCCTTGAGGGTCGCAGCCTGCTCGGGCGGACGCCGGGTCGACGACCCGGTCTGGCGCACGCGTACAGTTTTGGCAGCAGCCATATCGCCCTCCTCTTAGGACTCGATCGCTTCGGGCGAGCTCGCCCCGTCCTGGCGGCGCTCCACCAGGTCAGCAACCTTGAGACCGCGCTTGGCGGCGATTGAGCGCGGGCTGTTCTGGGCCTTGAGGGCCTCGAACGTGGCGCGCACCATGTTGTAGGGGTTGGACGAGCCGGTGGATTTGGCCACCACGTCCTGAACGCCCAGCGATTCCAGCACGGCGCGCATCGGACCGCCGGCGATCACGCCGGTGCCCGGAGGGGCCGAGCGCATGATCACCTTGCCCGCACCCCAACGCCCCTGGGCGTCATGATGCAGGGTGCGGCCTTCACGCAGCGGCACGCGCACCATCATCTTCTTGGCTTCCTCGGTCGCCTTGCGGATGGCCTCGGGAACCTCGCGGGCCTTGCCCTGGCCGAAGCCAACGCGGCCCTTCTGGTCACCCACGATAGCCAGAGCAGCGAACTGGAAGTTACGCCCACCCTTCACCGTCTTGGCGACGCGGTTGATCTGAACCAGCTTGTCAACCAGTTCGGGTTCCGCGTTGTCCTCG
>JAIUMW010000183.1 GCA_022565365.1 Oceanicaulis sp. | reverse complement strand
GGTTTTGGTCTATTCCATCCAAAACGGCCTCTTGCAATTCACTGCAAATACTGGCGATGGACAAGTCCATAAAGTGTTTGTCCCCACGGCTGCGACCCTCGTGATACCCTCGGGCGCTGTGGTCAGCCTCGATTAGCTTGCGTAGGACAGGGTTATGTTCGACCTTGGCGGGTGGAGCAACAGGTGCTATTTGCTGTTCGGTTGATGCCCCCTCAATCGGCTCAGAAGCCTGCTCCTGAGTAGGTAGAAATGTTGAGGCAACAGGCGCAGCTGGCTTGGTACCGCGAAACCAATTGAGAAAGCGCTTGAAAAGCGATGGACTAGGCGTAGCAGGCGAAAGATTGGAAGTCATGGTCGTCATGGTGAAAGCGTTTTTGAGTGAATGATGGTGCAAAGATTAAAGGGGTATGTGCAGTCAATCTGCACATCAATAAAATAAATGGATTTAAATGTATATAATTAAAAAACAAGCATTTATAAAATGATTGACTTTCTTTGTATTTAAAAAGAATTGGAATGCGAAAGAAAAAAGTGGATTGTTTTATATTTGCGCTAGCTAAAGTCATATAGAGGTATTATTGATTGGTGAGAGAAATTTTGCGTGAAATTATTTGAGAGTTCTCTAGTATGAGTGTTTAAAGGACACCATATTGATTATTTTGAAATGGCTTATCGACCATATTGATGCGGGTTATAGTGACGAGGGGTGATTTTATTTTGAATTGTGTGTGGCTTCTACTTTAAAATATGCTCCTTTATAAGACAATCAGTAAATGTACATTGAGAATAGAAGTGATGGACTTCTAAAATGAACTAATACCTTATTAACCAAAAAACTATGTCAGATAATAAAAATGCAACTATCCGCTATCAAATTCTTGATAGGTGTTTTCGAAATTTTGGAAGAATGTATTTTTTGGAAGATCTGCTTGAGGCCTGCAACAGAGCTCTTCTTGAACAAAACCCTGAAAGTAACGGAATCCAACGTAGGCAACTTTTTGAAGATATTCGTTTTATGGAAAGCGAACAAGGGTGGTCAATTCCATTAGTGCGCCTTAAATTTGGGAGAAAAGTTTTTTATCGATACGAGCATTCTGACTTTTCTATTAACAAACGCATATTGAATGATGACGAATTAAACCAAATAAAATCTGCCATTCAATTACTTTCAAGGTTTACAGGTACACCACAGCTGGAGTGGGTTAAAGAAATGATACCAAGACTAGAGGCTAAATTAGGTTTGATTCCAAAAAAGAATGAAGTCATTGGTTTTGAAAGTAATATTGATTTAAAGGGGTTGCAGTTTTTTTCGCCGTTGTTTCAGGCTATTGTAAATGAACGTGTTTTGATGGTTCACTACAAAGATTTTAAAAGCCCTGATTACTATGAAATTATATTCCATCCTTACTACCTTAAACAATTCAATAACCGTTGGTTCGTATTTGGGTTGAATGCAGCTAATGGCATTACAACTTGGAACCTTGCACTTGATAGAATTATTTCCATTGAGGAAATTGCAGACGAATATAGGCCTTCAACTCATGATTGGGATGATTATTTCTACGATATCGTAGGGGTTACCCGTCCGGCTGATGTGCCGCTACAGCAAATTGTCTTAAAGTTCAGTTTAAACTTAGCGCCTTACATTGTAACAAAGCCTATTCATCCTAGCCAAAAGCATCATTATGAGGACGATGGTTTAATTGTGCGAATTCAATTGATTCCAAATTTTGAGTTTGAGCGATTGGTTCTTTCATTTGGCGAAAGTGTTCGTGTACTAGATCCCTCAACGTTCAAAGATAGGATTGCCCAAAGACTACAAGCAGCAAGCAAACTTTATTCCATATGATTGCAAAAAAAGGTTGTTAAAATGATATAATGAATTACCAATATAGTAATTATTTTAAAATTTTTAGTTCGGTAATAATTATTAAGTTCTGATTGTTTTTGCCCTTACCTATCCCAGTCAACACTTGAGCTTTTTGGCCTTTGGTAAGTTTATTCTCCGCGACTAGTGCATGGGGGATTTCAATATTGTCGCCTCCTTTATCAGGTGCAAAATAACCAATGCCGGAAGGCAGTACATTATAAACAACTCCAGACTTCCAATCTTTTAGATTTCCCCAATTTGTTTTTTCGGGATTGCTGTCAATATAGCCCTTAAACCAAGCCAGGGTGTCAAGTAATTGGTATAATAAACTTTTAAATAGGTATGGCGTACGTGTCGGTTTGGTGGATCCAATGTGTGATTCTCGATTCGTTATGGCCAATAATGTTCTTAGATAGTGCGCGATTTGCGTGGGTAGATGGGTGCTATCTAGGTGTCTGTAGTTGTTTTCAATATGATAGTTTCCTGCGGTATTTTTACCCTCCAAAAACTTGCTACTGGGATTTAAAGCAACCCCTCCTTTAGTAACAAAAGCATCGGGAAGTAATTGGTGTTGGTGAAAGCCAAGGAAGAGCTGTTCGACAATTTTCCTGATAGTATTGAAATAGTGCTCAGCCTCTTTTTCGTCTTCTATCTTAAGCAATTGTAGCAGCCATCCCGCGGGTTCTTCTGCGCCTATGTAAGCTTTCGTGCAACAGGCAAAAGCCAATTTATGTTCCTCCTTTAATTTGGTATCGGGCAACTGGTTTGCGGCATTCTTAATTGCTCCAAAGAGTCCTTCAAGGTCTTGTCCCTTTCTATAGACTTGTTTAAATGCCTTTTTAAAGGTGTTGTCTCCATAAGCTTCAGCTTGTCCTGTCAAAACAAATATGCTGTACGGCTTCGGGATTTTCAGCAATCGCTCCTTTGCGCGGTGTAAGTATTCTGTGTCTTCGGTGCCAGGTATGTTGTTGTCATCTTCAAAAAATTTAGCATCAAATAAAACCCCATCATATATAGGGAAATGGTCTTCCAATTCCTTAAGCCCACTATTTAGGGACTTAAAGCCGACCAAATCAATACCGTTTAGTTTTGCTTCTGCTTTCACGGCATTTAGTTTTTCATGTTCATCGTCAATCCAAAGGACTTTAATAAATGAGGTCATAATTTGTTATTATTTTGAAAATGATGAATAATTAAGTGAAAACTGAAAAACAACAGGATAATTTGCTTCTGCATCTAATTTCAGCTCCCAGTCATAATCTCCAAAGAATTTCATGATTTGATCTATATCGCTACCCCCTATGCCAGATCCAATTTCTTCATGGGTTTTATACTTTGTAACAAATGCTTTTTGGTCAAAGTTTTTTGGAAATGGCTTTCCATTGTTCTTAATTTGAACTTGAACATTATGTAAACGAGAAGTTAGTTGGATATGGACTTTATTTTTTTCTGACTTTGTATCAAAGGCATGTATATTGGCATTGTCCAATATGAGGTCTAATAGGATACTCCAAAGTTCCTTATTGGCTTTAACATGGTGAAATTGATTTTCATTAGGTTTTGAAATATCGTGCTGTATGTCAAAGGAAAACTTGTTGTCGGGCACCTGTTTGGCTTTTGTCAATTCCAACAAGTCTCGGATAGGTAATGTCTTCAGCTCATAATTTTGAATATTTAATCCACCTTCACCCATCTCAAGTATTTTACTTGCTCTAAATACTTCATTACGGATTTCCAACAAGACTTCTGGTATTGTTTTTTGAAAGGTGCTTTCAAATTGGTCACCAATAGCTTTTTGTATTTCGGGCTGATCAAAAAATTTCTTTAGGACAGTGGCCCAACTCTGCACATTAGCATGCGGACGACCTAATGTATGCACCAATGACCGGTATTCACTTTCTTTGGCTTCTTTTTCTTTCATTGTTTCTTGTATTCTCCACTCAAGTAATAATCTTGTATGGTTTAAAAGACGGCTCATGTTTAAGTTAATTCGGTTTAATTCTTGTTGAGTCGATAAATCATCCATTTTTATGTGAAGGTTTAAAACATTTACTTCTGACATATATAAATATTCATTAATTTCACTATTACTGATTTTAAATTTTTTACTAATTATTCTTGTTTTTTTATTGTTAATATTTTTTGTTTCATCTTTTGTATTAAAAACCATTTGATTAGTAGATATTCGTTTGTTATTTACAAAGTTTTTTATTGATATAAACTCTCTTCTTCTTGAATTGTTAACATTTATTTCCTTTAATTTCAAAATATATTCATTTATTTTATAGGAAATATAACTTAAATTATTATCATTATTTTTGGTATAGTATACAAAATTTTGACAATATATACTTTCGGGTTTAGGGTAATTGTATTTGACGCCATATGTAATACTTATACCCCTATTTGGGGGCATGTAATTTATTGGATTATTTTCAAAATATTTAGGAATATAAACCACTCTATTCATAGGATTCAAGTAGAAAACCTTGTTAAAGGAATTTGCTTTGAGAATACATGGCTTGGAGATAACATAATATTCTTCATTAAGATTTAATTTTTGCCATTTTGAGTCCGCCTTCGACAAAAAAATATTTTTATTCTGTGAACTTATGTTACTTATCACATAACCAAATTCAGGTAAATTTTTATTTCTTGGATGAGAAACTCTTAAAATATTCTTTAGCTGTACAGCTTTAGTTTTCGAATTGAAATAATTTTCAGGAACGATTCCTAAATTGTCATTAATTTCATTATAATTTAAAAAGTATTCATTTTCGGCCATGTTGCCCTTAAAGTTAATTTTAAATAAATTGTCTAATTCTGGATAGCACTTGAAAAAACTACCAATAAAATCATTTTTTTCAACGTTGACAATAATCAATTTTATTGCGTTTAATTTATTTTGAGGATTAAAAAACATTAATACAGGGTTTTCTTTCGTGTCGCCATCTTTGTATGTTAGTTGAAATACTGCAAAATTATCCTCAAAATCGTAGCTTAAATAATTTATATTATTTGCTTTGTTTTTGTTTAAAATAACTAACCTTTGTGCACAATAAATTTTACAGTTATTAATGGTTTCAACAATTTCGATATTTTTTTCCAAATCAAAATCTTTATCATCCTCTATAAATGATAGAATATAGTAATCTTTTTTGCTTGGTTTAATTTGTTTTGTAGATGTTTTTTTGTTTATATTTTCTAAAGAATTTATGCACCATTCTTTTACATTTTTTAAAATTCTATTGGTTTTTAATAAATTTTTATTTTCTGGATAAATATTTTTATCAAAATTTGAGTCAAAAGTAAAAAGTTTATCAAATCTAAATTTTTCACTCAAAACATCAATAAATAATGACAGAATGTTACTTTCCTTGTATTGGGTGTCATTACTTTCTTTTCTTTTATATTTAGTTTTAAATTTATTTTCAATGTTTATTAAATTTTCTACATTTATATTTGGTATATATGTAAAAATTTCATTATTAAATATTTCTCTATATATTCTTTTCAGTTCTTCATCTTCTATTAATGCTAGTTTTTCGTTAATTTGAAAGAATGTACTAATCTCATCTCCTATTCTTTTTAGTTCTATATTTTCATTCATTTTTTGATTTTTTACTAAAGCTTTTTTACAAGCCAATATCTTTAGATAACTAATTAAGTAGTTTTCTGTATTAAATACCCAGTTGTTTAGTTCCTGTACTTTCATTTGTTGTCCTATTTATGTTTTTTAATTTACCTCTCTTTTACAACACGGCAAAGTAATAGGTGTTGTGTGCATTCTATCTGCACAGTTGGTTTTGTTAATTCAAGTCCTTTACATTTAAGGTGTACCAAGAAGACCTTTATTCCAGACTTATGACTATGCAAACAATTTTTTTAATTGATTTTCCCTCTAGCTTCCTCTCAATCCCAATACCTTATACTCATCTTAGTGATGGTTCCTAACCAAATCAGTTGAGCAAGCTACCTTCATGTAATAATTTTTGTCACTTTCTTTTGTGGTATTTAATTCCTATGTAATGAATAGCAATGGTTGTCTTTGCAAAAATAATCAAAAACTTTACCCTGTGTTCAGGACGGGGGTTACAGTACATGACAATTTTTATTAAATCAATGAAAAACAACATGTTGTGCCTGGCGGGTTTTTTCTAGCGTGGAGTAATTGTATCAAATAGTCTAATCCGTGTTTGAGCAAACTTTTTTCAAGACG
>JAIUMW010000182.1 GCA_022565365.1 Oceanicaulis sp. | reverse complement strand
CTTCTGCAAACTCAAGCACTTCAGACGATGCGCCACACGCTTCGAAAAGCTGGCCAGAAACTTCCTGGCCGCCATCGCACTCGTATCAGCAAGACTCTGGGTCAGAGCTTATGAGTCCACGACCTAGCCGTCCTGCCCGACCGGCAGACGCCAGCGCGAATTGCCCCGGGTGACGATGACGCTGTCTGTATTGACGCTGTCGATACGCCAGCCATTGAAGGTTTCGCCGGCATAGATGCGCCGGCTTTCACCGCCTTCGCGAACCAGCACCACAGCCAGACCATCGGGGCCCGATATCACGCCGGAAATCAGGAATGTGGGGCGCGCCTCGCTGTCGGTATGACTGGCCTGCACAGGCGCAGCCGGCTCTGTCAGGCGACGCGGAGGCGGACGGCGGGTCTGGGTAAACAGCGGACGCTCATCAATGACGGCGAAAGCGTCAAAGTCAGGCAGGAAAGGACCGGCCTCACCTGACGGGATCGCCTGGGCGGTCTCCGTCCGCGCGGCGGCCGCAGGCGCTTCAGCCTCGCCGGGCCGCCACTGCCGGGCGTAATCGAGCGCGACGAGCACGGCGAGCACGCCCGCAACGGCGAACAGGATGAGCTGGCGGCGCTTCACCGCGCGACCTGCGGATAGCGGCGCGCTTCCACCTGCGCGGTGAGGACGAGCCGCCCGTCATCGCCCGCCGAAGCGAGCCGCATCCGGGTGACGCCCAGGGCCGGCGGCTCGGCTTCCACCGCATGGATGAAGCGCGCGATCTGTCCGAGCCCCCCCTCTGCTTCAATCTCAAGGATTATCCGGATCGGGTCGTCTGAATCCTGCTCGCCAAACCGGACCCGGGTCAGGGATGCACCTGCGGCGCGCGCAGCCATGGCGAGGCGGTCCTGCAGCTCGGCGCTCGCCTCCGCGCGTGTCGCGCCCGCGGCGAGGAAGCGGGAGGGGTCAGCGGCCGGGGACGTCAGGGCGCGGCTCTCGGTCCGCTCCAGCGCCGCACGCGTCTCCATCCACGCGCCGGACGCGCCCACAGCTGACAAGATTGTCACCGCCACGAGCCCGGCGCAGGCCGAAACCGATACGAGGCGGCGCGTCGCCGGGGTCATGATTCAGCTCCGCTTGCCGGGACATGAGTCAGCACAATCTCGAAGCGTTCCAGGCCGTTAGCGTCGTCGCGCACAGTGGCGCCGGCAAAAGCCGCGCCGTCAAACTCCGGCGAGGCGTCCAGCGCACGCAGCGCCGCTGCGGCGTCATTGGCGAACCCGCTGATTCGCAATATCCCGTCACGCAAATCGAGCGCGGTGATATAGGCGCCGTCCGGCAAGCGCCGCGAAAGATCAGCCAGGGCGATGGTCGCTGATCCGGCGGACGCTTTCAGCTGCGCCTGGGCATTGGCCGCCTCGGAGACGGGCTCGGCGACAAGCTCGCTCTGGATCGCCGAAAGGCGCGGCTGCAGGCGCAAAGACCTGTCAGCCCAAGCTGATGCGGACACGATCAGCGCCACGGCGGCAACCGCCATTGCCCAGCGAAATACCGAGCGATGCCCGCCTGATCCCCGCTTGCCGGTGCGCAGATCATAGGCCGGCGCAGCACGCGGCGCGGCCCCCTCCAGGTCCGTCGCCACAGGCGTCAGGTCCAGCTCGGCGGCGCGCTGCAGCGAAGCCTCCAGCCTGTCCTTGCGCACGATCGCTACATGTACCTGGAGCCAGTTTTCGCTGTCTGGATCGGCCTGATGGTGTTCAACAGCCAGCGCTACATTTGAGGGCGGCAGCGGCGACAGGCGCGGCAGCGCCAGACGCGCGGCGGAGTCGAGATGGGACGCGGCCGCGACGGGAAATTTCGTCACGGTGCGAAACCCGAGCGGCTGGGCGAAACGCAGGACAAGCGGCCCCGATTGCGACAGCGCCGCGATGCGTGTGCGCGCCTCAGCGGCAGACAGATCATCGGGGATTTCGGCCTCCACGCCAGCCTTGTCGATATAGCGCATGCCGCCGGATTCCACGCGCAGAACGCGCCAGCGCCGCTCCAAAAGCGCGCGGACCCTGGGCTCGGCGAACGCCGCCGAATCCACGTCCTCGCGCCAGGCTGACAGCATCGAGGCCAAGGGTGTGCCCTGCGTGGTCATAGGTCTGCATCCGCCTCCAGCGCGCGCCAGGCCTCGCCAATTTTCAAGGGGCGACGCCAGGTTATCTGAAACTCCCCGTTCGCTGCATCCAAGGCAAGCCCGATTTCCCGGGCGCGCGCCGCGCCGGACAGCGCGCGCGCCTCAACCAGAACAGCCAGCTGAGCGCCCTGAGTGGGGGCGCCGCCCTCGCCTTCAGGCGCTGCGTTGCGGCGGCGGCCTGCGAGAATTTGCTGCACTTGCGCCGCTGGCAGATCCATCGCCAGCAACAGCTCGCGCGGCGCGAAGACCGGCTCCGGCGCAGCGGCGCCAACAGTTGTGAGATAAGGACGGACCGCCTCATAGAGCGCCCCGTCCACGCCGATGACCCGGCGGAATTCCTCCGGCGCGATCAGGGGCCTGCGCCCGGGCTGGGCCAAGCCGGCGGCGGCGTAGGCGGAATCAAAGCGCGGAACCGTATCCTGTGACGGCGTGCGCCAGACCTGCAGGCCCTGCGCCACAATTGTCGCGGTGCGCAATTCGACCCCTTGGCGGACCAGCAAGGCCAGCAGCAGCTCCGGATCGCCCTGATTGAGATCGAACCTGCCAGTCTCGGCCAGAACCCGCACCGTCAGCTCCACATCGTCCATCCGGACGCTGTAGGCCCGTCCGTCGGGAACCCACCGGGCGCCCGGGTCTTCAAGCGTCAGGTTGACGGCGGCTCTGGCTGCTGCGCTCTCGACAGCCAGGCGCAGCCGCGCCTGTTCCTGATCCGCGAGCGATCCGCGCAGCGACACCTGCGCCGCCATCGCCGCCAGTGCCGCAACCACCGCCAGCCCGCCGAGCAGCGCCACAACAGCCACCAGAATGACGCCGCGCCGCCCGGTCACTCCCGCCCCCCCGTTTCGCCAACTGGCTCTCCGCCCTCGCCGTTTTCATCTGGCTCGGCCTCTGGCTGGTCCGGCGCAGCCGGCAAGCGGGCGATCACGGACGCCGCGTCCATCGAGATGCGCACCAGCGCCGGAAGGGCGGGCTCGCCGCGCCAGTCCTCGCGCCAGCCGCCATCGGGTCCGGCATAGTGAAAACGCGGCGCCGCACCGGCGCTGGCGAGCGGCCAGGAGTCCGGCTCAGGACCCGCTTCGTCAAAATCGGCCGCATCCAGAAACGGCCGGCGCATCAGGACCAGCGAGAATGCGCCATCGCTTGAAGACGCCGCGATCCGGTACTCGTAAAGCCCGGCGATCGACGGATAGCCCGGATCGGCCGCTACAAAGGCCAGCCCGTCCGGCGTTCCGTGGAACAGGGCGCGCAGCTCTGACTCCCCGTCCCGGGGGGGCGCTGTCACCGCCACCGCCCGCGCCAGGCGCTCACGCGCGGCGCCGAGGCCGGCGGAAAACGATTCCCGCTCCGCCCGCGCCGTCTCGATGGCCCCGTGCATCGCCAGCGCCCGCCGCACCCCTTCAGCGCAAATGCCCAGCGCCAACGCGCTCACGAACAGCGCAACCAATAGCTCGGCGAGGGTCAGGCCGGCGCGGGCGGAGCGATGGGGGCGCCGTGTCATTGAGGGTCCTTGTCCGCGATGGCGCGCTCAACAGACAGCGATATCCGGCGCCCTGACGGAGCCAGCGCTTCGGCGTCCAGCCTCACAAGCTGGCTGTCATAGGGCGCCGGCGCGGGCGACGCCGTGACGCGCCAGCGCCAGCCGTCCATCTCGCCAGACAGAGTCTCCCCGGCGTCAAGCCGGGCCTCGGCCAGGAAGGCTTCAGCCAGCCGCACCCCGTGGGCGACGTCCGACGCGGCGCGCTCGCTGCGCGCGGCGTTGGCGTAGATCTGATAGACGGCGACGAACCCGGCCGCCGCGACAAGCATCGCCACCAGCGCCTCAACCAGAGTGAAGCCTGATCTATTCCGTCCGCTGGGGGGGCGCATGGGCGACCTTTCCGGTAATCCAGTCGACATTCACCGAGCCGCGCATGTTTCCATGTTCGAGTTCGAAGCGCCCGCCCGTCGCGCCGCCGTCAGGCAGGAAGCGGATGGCGGCCCGTGCGCCCGCCAGCTCGGCCTCTGCAACCCGGGCTTCAATGTCGACTGAAGGCGGCAGAGCTCTGACCTGACCACGCGGGACGACCTCCACGGTACGGGCCTGCAGATCAACAATCACCAGAGCATCGCGGCCAGTCATGCGCGCGTCCGCCCGGGCCGTTCTTGACGCAGTCTCGATCAGGGATGCAGCGCGGCGGATTTCACCGGCGCTGGACGGCATGAACAACCGGGGCGCCACCAGCGCGACAATGAGCGCGATGATCGCAAGGACCACCGTCAGCTCGATCAGGGTATAACCGTCCCGGTGCGCCCTAGCAGGAGCGGCGCGCGATTTCTTCATCTTCTCCCGATCCGCCTGCGGCGCCGTCGCGCCCATAAGAGCGAATGACAAAACAGTCCATGGAGATCCGCTCGTACACATAGGCATTCCCCCAGGGGTCATCGGGCACCCGCCCGCCCGGAAGATAGGGCCCGGCCCAGTTGCGCGCATTTGACGGCGCCGAGATCAGCGCGCCAAGCCCGGCGGCAGTGTCGGGATACCGGCCGACCTCCAGGCGATACATTTCCAGCGCGCTGGCGAAATTGGCCATCTGCGCCTCGGCGGCCTGAACCCGCGCCTGACCGACATAACGGATGACGTTTGGCGTCACCAGGGCGATCAGGAGCGCAAGGATAAGCAGCACCACCATAAGCTCGGTCAGCGTGAACCCGGCGCGCGCGCGCCGCTTCTGGCGGAGATGAGATTTAGTCATGATGGCTCCTAGAAACCCACGGCGCTGACACTGACCAGCGCCAGTAGAATCGATACGATAACCGCGCCGATGACAAGCCCGGCCAGGATGATGACCAGCGGCCCGATCAGCTGCGCCGCACGGCGCGCGTCATTCTGGACACGGGTTTCATAGAACCGCGCCAGGCGCTCGGCGGCCGGGGCCAGATCGCCGACCTCCTCGCCGACCGATAACAACTCCGCCGCCAGCATGGGCAGCACGTCGCTGGCTTCGATCCGGTCGGCGAACCCCCGCCCCGCGCGGACCTCGGCCAGCGCCTCGGTCAGGCGATGAACCGCCCAGGTGTTACCCGCCGCGCGCGCAGCCAGCCTCAGCGCCGGCGCCGCAGACAGTCCGTTGCGCAGCAAAAGCGCCAGAACACGGCAGAACTGCGCCGCCACCCTCATCCGGATCACCAGCCGGATGACCGGGGTGGTGATCAGCCAGCGCTCAATCGCCAGCCGGACATTCGGCCGCGCCAGACCCGCGCGCAACGCAACCACAGCCAACACCTCCACCGCCAGAAAGACGGGGCCATAGGTTGTCAATCCGCCAGCGATCGCGAACACGGTCGCCGCGAGCGGCGGCACGGGAGAACCCATATCGATGAACAGGCGCTCGAAGGGCGGCAGTATGAAGACGATCAGGGCCGTCAAAGACAGGCCGGTGAACACCAGCAGAAAGGCCGGGTAGATGAGTGAGCCGCGGATCGAGGCGGACACCGCCTCCATCTCTTCACGCGAATCGGCCAGCTCGCCCAGCGCCCGGCCCAGCGCACCGCCCGCCTCGCCCGCCTCGGCGATCTCGGGAAAGGGTGGAGGAAACAGGTCCGGACGCGCGCTGAAGGCCTCTGACAAGGCCGCACCGCCCCGCACATCGTCCAGCAAGCGGGTTGCGGCCGCTTTCATGCGGCGGTCTGCGGCATGGCGCGTCAACGCCGCCAGCGCCGGCTCCACGCTGAGCCCGGCGGCAGTGAGCACCGACAACTCGCGTGCCATCCGGGTGGCGAGCTTGCGGTCGCGCGCCCGCGTTCGGGCCACGGGCCGGGCGGCGGCGAGACTGACCTCAAAAGGCGTTAGCCCGGATGCGGCCGCGGCGGCGACCGCCGCGGCTTCGTCAGCCGCCTCGATCCGGGCCGTTTCCTCGGTCCCGTCGTGCTTAACCGCCTTGACCGCGTAGACTGGCATCCCGATCAGACCTCGCCCAGAACACGGAAAATTTCAGCTGGGCTCGTGACCCCGGCTTCGACCTTGGCCCGCGCATCATCGAGAATGGAGCGGGCGCCGGCGTGTCGGGCGGCGAGCTCGATCTCGCCGCCCG
>JAIUMW010000181.1 GCA_022565365.1 Oceanicaulis sp. | reverse complement strand
CTTTCAGACCCAGAAGCCGAAATACTTGAAAAACTAAAAGATGCCTTTTGTACTAAAAGTCTAATTTCATACTTTGAAGAAACAGAAAAAAACCTTGACAAGGTTCTAAAAATATTCATCAGAGTAAATAGTGGTGGAACCCAACTATCTTACTCAGACCTTTTAATGTCAATCTTGACTGCAAACTTTTCGTCAGACATTAGAGATTTAATGAACAAATTTGTTGATTCAGTCAGAGACCAAGGATTTGGAGTTATGGGACGAGACCAAGTTTTAAAAACTTGTCTTCTGTTAACTGAAAGTAATCATATTTTCCAACTCAAAAACTTTAGCAAAAGTAATATCAACAAAATTGAAGATAATTGGGAGAAAATAACAGAGACGATTTACAAGGCAATTAGACTATTGCAGGAATTTGGATATACAAATCGTCTTTCATCTGCCTACATTTTATCAATTGTAGCGTATTACATTTTCAGAAATGAGAATTACTCACAAGACGATAAAGAGCAAATGCTAAATTTCGTTAGGAACGCTCAAATAACAAGTTACTTTACTACTTCATTAGATGGGAAACTTGAAGTTGCTGCAAAAACTTTAAGAGATTCAGACAATTTCAAAGACTTCAACGAAAAGTTATCTAATAGTAAAGTTCAACCATTAAAGATTTCAGGTGATGACGTTAAAAGGATGCTTGACTATCAATATGGAAATCCTGCGATTTTGCCTATCCTTCAAATACTTTATCCCAACTTGGACTTTAAGAATTCAACTTTTCACATAGACCACATTTATCCTAAATCTAAGTTTAATATAAAAAATCAAAGCTTGCCTATTGAATACCAAGGTAAAGCCAATTTCTTGTATAATTTACAATTATTGCAGGGAGACGAAAATCTTACTAAGAAAGCGAAAGACCCTGAAATATGGCTAAATGAGCATTATCAAAACGACTCGGACAAAATAAAGGCGTACAAAGAAAGAAATTATATTGACATCAACTTTGACTTGTCTTGGCAAGAAATAGAAGAATTAGAGAAGCAAAGGAGTGAAAAAATTAAAAGGGAATTAGCAACAATATTTGGACTTAAAAAAGAAAATGCCAGTGCCTAACAGCGCATAACAAAAATGGCGGAATTTGTGCTGAAACGAGAGTTTTGCGTATTTTTAGCAACTTAAAGTTTAACCGAAAAAATTTACGCATTTTAAGTCGCCACTTATGTTATGCACGAACCGATGAGTGCAATTAAGAAAAGAAACAAATAAAAAATGGGAATATTCGATTTCAACTTCAATTTCGGCTCAAGCAACTCTCATTCAATACGTGAGCTGAGTAGCGAAGAAATTAGTAAGGCCAAATTTCAAGCTAGAATTGCTATCGTTGATGATGAGGAAGTTCCGAACATGGAGAACCTGCAAAATGATGGTTACAACATTCATAAATTCTCTGATATTCCAAAGATGGATGATTTTATTGCAAAGAAACATCATGTTGTCATTTTGGATATTCAAGGTGTTGGCAAGAAAATATCACCAGAATCTGAAGGCTGGGGAATTCTAGAATACTTAAAACAAGAACATCCTCATTTAGTGGTGATTGTTTTTACAGGAGCTGATTGGTCAATTACAAAATTTAAAGAAAAGGCTGATAAGGCAGACTTCATAATCGGCAAGGATTCTGAATATCTCAATTTCAAAATGAAAGTGGATGCAGCCATCAAGAAAGCCTTCTCCATAGACTTTCACCTTAGCGTTTTGAAAAAACGAATACAAAACCCAGACGAAAACAAACAGAAAATCGAAGATATCATAAAAAAGTATGGCAGAAATGAAGAGAAGGTCAAAAGAAAAGTCAGGAAGCTTACTACCAATGAAGGCACACTTCAATCTGTAGATTCAATTCTATCCATTATATCCTCAATCTATTCATATCTGCCAGCATGAAGTTGAATTTTCCATCCGTACAGTGTGTTGATGACATTTTGAGATTTGATGATGGTATTTTCTGTAAACTTCCCAAAGAATACGTACGGGAGAAAAATCGATCTACTCTAGAAACATTTTATAAATCATTAATCATAGAGTTTAAAGGAAGTGATGAAGTAAAAACTGGTACCGACCCCTTGGGTTTTGATTATGCAATTCTAGATTACATGTGCTACGTAGGGTTAGTATTTGTCAATGAGAGGTCTTCCAAGAAGAACTCAAACAAAAAGAAATACCCTAATAATAAATTTAAACAAAACTACATTGCAGGCAGATTAAAGGAAGAATATGACCAAAAGAACATAAACAAATTTGTTCCTGTGGGAATATTCAGCCAATCCCTGCATGAATTAAGAGGTCTAAATTCTAAGATTTCAGGACATGTTGATAGCCTGATGAAGTTAACAGACGAAGAAAGTTGGATTGAACGTTTCGAAGGTTCTTCTGAAAGCTTAAAAAAACTCTATGTCGGTTCGCGCCTAACAAAATTCATTCTTGACAATACGCGATTCTACAATCCCCAATTCGTAGAATCTCTCTCTATAGACAAACAGTTCATATTCACGATACATAAATCCGTCTATAAAATTGTAAAAATTTATCAAAACGATTTTACCGCTGATAAAACCGAAATAATTTTCACAGGAAAATCCTACCGTAAACTTAAAGGGGAACGAGAGTATTTTGAAATTTTAGTAAAGATTTTACTTGAAAACGCATTAAAGTTCACAACAGAAAAGAGAATTGGGCCTAAGGTTGAAATATCAGAAATGGCAGATAATGAGGTTGTAATTTTAGTATCTTCATATGGCAGACTAATTCCTTACGAAGAATCAAATGATATTTTCATAAGAGGATATAGATCAAGTGTGCATTTAAGTGTTAAAGGGACAGGAATGGGACTATACATTGCGAAGAGTATCTCTCGTCTATATGAAATTGAAATCTCTTACATCGCTGAAGAGGTTTCAGAAGATAAGTCAATAAAAATTGGCTGGAACAAGTTTAAACTATTATGCAAAGAAACATATAAATAGAACTGCACTCAACAGCGTATATGACAATTTAAAACACAACTGAAATGAAATTATACCTAAAAGACATAATAAGCAGACTTGCACAGTTCAGCGAAAAACTTGATAATACTACATTATTTATTGACAAGCCTTGGGTGTTTATAGATTCTAATTCAGACTATCATAAGTATATTTTCAAAAGAAATGGCGAACTTATAATGTCACTTAACGGCCAAGTTCAAATTGGTAAGTGGGAATATTTGCCAGTTGCAAAATCAATTCTTATCGACAGGGTTAAAGATAAAGTTTTGTTAAATCAATCATTTTTTGATAGTGCCGTAATGGTTTTAAAAATTGACGGCTCAAATAATCAGTTATTTGTTTTAGCAAACGAAACAATCATTCCCGATTTAGATGTAAATAAATATCTTCAGTCACTAATTTACAAAACGTTAAACGTCATACCAAGAAGACTTGAAAATGGTAAAACTCTTGAAGTTTATAGGGAGGGGGATGTTTCCGAACCTCATATTGAAATGAAAGCTACCATAGATGGTGAGGAACCGAAAAATGGAAAATATAAATCACAAAGCACAGGACATTACTATGAATTAAAAAATGGAAAAGTATTCAGAATCACTGAATCATTTACCTATCAAACAACAGAAGGTCAAACTTTAACAATTGAACAATTTTATAATGGCTCAATTTCAGTAGGAGACTTGGTTTACATAGATAACGCACCCGCAAAATCAGGAAAATACAAATTAGGTATCCTAAACTACATTAAAGTTGTTAATGGTGTTATATCAAGAAAAGTATTTTTTTGAAAGTACCCCCCCGACCAACCCCGTATTGGCCAATGCCCAAAAAATACCACCCAAAGCCGCAAAACCCAGTGCCCTTCCAGGAACAACCCCCAGAGCCAACCCGGAACCGTAACTTCCAAAGGAGGTTGCCCCTTTCTGCAAACAAAGTGCTCCGCATTAGAAAAAAAAACACCTCAAAGACTACCAAAATGCATTAGCTTGCGGGGGAAGTTGTTTTTTGTAGTATGTTTGGGGGTTGAATGAGGTGTTGGAGAGAAAGGGTTTTGGTGGTTTGTTTATATGGGAGTTGGGCGGCAGCTTAAAAAGACGAAACAACAATAAAATAAAACGAAAAGAACATAAATGGAACAAGTTATAACAGACGGACAGGCTTGTAAAGCCAAAATAATTGAGTCAATCTCACAAGCCAAAACGACTGTTAAAGTTGCGATGGCATATTTTACAGACAAGGAAATTGCAAATGAACTTATTGCTGCAAGACAAAGGGGAGCTGAAGTAAATGTGGTTTTATCAAACGACAATACTAACAACGAAATTAGAGAATTACTGAAAGGAAAAGTTTCGTTAGTTATTTTTAAATCTAATGGACGTGGTATAATGCACCATAAATTTTGCATTATAGACAATTCACTTTTGGTTCACGGTTCATATAACTATACATATAACGCTAACAAAAACAATCAAGAATCTTTAAACATAACGGACTCTTACAGTTTAATTAATGAGTATTCAAACATTTTTGAAACGTTAATAAAAGATGCAACCGTGACAAATATTTATTTGAATGAAAAGCCAATTTTTCAACCCACACAAGACGACAACTATCTTGAAAAGTTTACCGAACAATTAAAAAATCATATTTCCCAAATCTTTGATGATTTCAACCATAACGAAATTGTTGAAGAAGGTAGAAAACTTGCAGAAGAAAATGGTGGTGCTGAAAGTGTATTTCTTACTTATTTGGACAGCTCAATGGCTAGAGTTAATACCAAATTAAGTCAGGAAGACCATACCAAGACTTTAGTTAAAACCAAAATGACTGCCTCTTTGGAAAAAGCAGTAGAATCAAATAGCAAGGACTTAGAATCTGATTTAAGTTTACTGTCTAACTATTGCAATGAAAAAAAGTCAATCTTTCAAGTTCAAATTGACACTTTAAAAAATAGGGTAAAAGAAAAACAAGATGATTACAATAAAATAAATGCAGATGCTTCTAAAGTAAAATCAACAATTTCAGAACTAACAGATGAGATTGATAATTTAGACAGACAAATAGTTATTAGGTCTTTTTGGACATTTCCAACATTTTTGAAATTGTTTCTTACAACATTATTTTTCGCTTACCTTTCACTATTTTTCGGTAGCGCAATTTGGAAAATCTTCTTTGAAGAAGCGGAAGTATTAAAGTTACTATCTAGGGGCATAACACCGGAATCCTCACCACTTTTAGACGCAAATGCTCTGGTAAAAATATTTACTAAAAAAGGTGTATTCTATGGAGTTATTGGGATGTTATTTTTTCTTGTCCCTGTTTTGCTTAGTAGCATTAAGCTATTGAGCAATAAAAATAAATTCATAGAGATTGCAGTCGGTTGGATAATTGGAATTTTCGCTATTGACGTTGTCGTTGCAATTCTTATTAGCCAGCATACATTTGAAGTAAAAAGGTTATTAATTGGTGGAGCAGAAAAATGGGAACTAGGTAGTGCTTTTGCAACAGGTGAGTTTTGGCTCATATTTATATTTGGTGCATTGCCATTATTCTTGACAAAAGTTTTAATTGAAAATATTTGGACTGCTTATAATAAATCTAACCCCGAATCAGTTGACCGTGAGAAATCCCTTTTAAGAAACGCGAACAAGAGAAAACTTTCTGAAAAACAGCAAGAGTATGAAGTATTCAAAGTAAAACTAGAATCTATAACTTCTGATATTGATGAATTCAAAGCTAACATTGCAAATTTCGAAGATGAAAAGAACGAAATCAACACCTATGAGAACAACAAAAAGCTTGAACTTAAAGAAAGAAATGAGAAAAGAAACAAAAATTTAAGAGAAATTTTCAATTCTTTCATATCAAGTGTGGAGTCGGGCAACAGACAGTTTTTAAAGGATGTCATAAGCGGTAGAATATCTGCATTCAAAACAGGTTACTATAATTTCTTGAATAATTATTTTGCAACTAAAGTTGCGACTAATAAGATTGAAAGCCTAGAAACAGCAAACAGAAATTGGGAAAAAAGAAATTTTGAATAAAAAATGAGACAATTAAAAGTAATTTCTAGCATACTATTATTGGCAACCCTATGCGGATGCAAATTCGACATACCTAATGACGAACCTGATATTATTGAATATGACAACATAATGATATACAGTGATTTATCAAGCAGAATGAGTAAAAACCCAAGTGACACATT
>JAIUMW010000180.1 GCA_022565365.1 Oceanicaulis sp. | reverse complement strand
CGGCCCTGACAGGGCACACAGGCGGACAAAGCGTCCATGACCGATATGGGCAAGGGTTCTCGATCCAGCGCCTTGCAAAGGAGATGGACAAGATCAGCTATCCTGGGCTGGAGCTTTAGGCGAGACGAGTGTCCCATCGCGCCGGTACAGGTAGCCCTCACGCAGGAGATCCTTCTTGATCTGCATGGTGTTGACGCCGGGGAACGTGCGGATGAACCGCTGCAAGGTGTAGTTCCGATTGCAGGCCATCTCACCGACACGCGCGGCAGGCTCCAGCAGCTTCACCTGCTCCTCGGCAGCCAGACGGGCGTCGTACTGGTCAGCCCATGCGCGGGCAGCCTCCGAGGGGTTCGTGAAGTCGGGGAGCTGGGGTTGTACCGGCTGAAGGTTCCCGCTCTGCCAAGCATCGAACAGGCGGATCACCTCAGCTCGGACCTGCTTGGCTAGTGCAGTCTTTGAGAGGATACAGACGAGGAGCGCCTGCTGGCGGTTGAGGTAGTAGGCAGTGAAGTGTTGTCCCCGCGACTTGCCGTGCTGTACGGCGAGTGAGCCGTAGCTCTCAATCTCGTCTTTGTTCCGGTGGATTAATTCGCGGACAACACGGGGACGTTCAAAGCCCAGCGCCTCTGCGAGATCGGTATCCAGAACACGGGGCTCGTCGTTGATGGTCTTGATGGTGATTTGTTGGGCATCAACAATTCACTTGTCCCGTGGTGGTGCTAATTGCGCCTAATTTTGTGTGTCAGGCACCGTATGCATCCGTCGACCGCTTCTGGACATGGCGATGACGCAACAGAAGCATCACAGCGACTGGGAGCGCTGCGGCGCCGAGGAACATCGCTTCTGGGCCGAATGCATCCGCTGTCATTCCGGCGACAGCCGGTCCCAGCACGCTGCCCGCCGCTGCGGCGAGAAGAGCAGCCGTGAAACCAAGCGACGGTAGCAAGGGGAACAGGCGCTCCGACCAGAAAGCCAAAACGGCGCTGGTCATCATGACGTAGAGCCCCTGCAGCCCGGCTGACGTGATAAACCCCGCCCAGATGCCGGGCAGCGTAACCGGCAGCGCGACGGACAGCGCTGCAGCCAGCATCAGGCAACGCAAAAGCCAAGGGAGGCCGATCGCTGCCTCCACGCGTCCGGTAAGAAGCCCGGTCAAGCCGAAGAACCCATAGACAAGAAAAATCATGGCGGGCGTTGCGGCGACGGGTAAAATTGGAACGCCGCCGCTCTCCAGCATATGGTCGCCCGCAAAGGCAATGTAGATCGCCGAGATCGTTCCGTAGACGAAGGCCATAACAAAAAGCGGAACCGCCTTGATCTGGAATAGATTGCGCCATCCTCGCTCCGGCGAAACCTCGCGATCCTTTTCGATTTCACGAAGCACAAGCCAGTTGGCGATCAGCGCGACAGCACTCGCGATTGCGAAGAATGCCCAGCAAACACGCCAGGACAAGCCCGTCAGGGTCATGGCGAGTGCTGCCAGACCAGCGCCGGCGATGCCAACGCTGGTACCGGTGCTGATCTGCGAGAGCGCCGTCGGCCGGTCCACGTCCAAAACCTTGCGGTGAACGGCGTCGTTGAAAGGCGTCCAAGCAAAGCCAGCGCTCGATGCTGCCAGGAAGACGCCGCTAGCCAGGACGGAGATGCTCTCTGCGAGGGAGATGATCGTCATCCCCACCATAGCGGCGATCAGTCCCGACAGGACCGGCGCTGCCGGTCCACGCCGCGTGAGCAAGGCTTGTGCGATAATAAGACCGAAGAAAAAGCCAAGGAAGCCGAGGCTGGAGACGAAGCCCCCCGCCGAGGTCGTCATCGCGAATTCCGACCTGAATTCTGGCACGAAGAGACCGAAACCCATGCGTCCCGGTCCATAACTTATGGCGGTCGCGGCAAATCCGGCAGTGGAAAGGCTCTGGAAGTACGTGATCGCGTTCTCCTGCTGATGCGCTACCCAGACCAGATCGATCCTGGGACGTCAGGCATCTTCAAAATGCCCTGATCCACGGGAATCAGGCACGATCACTGTCCTTCTTGCGAACAGGCTCAGTCTCTATTCGATCCGCCCGCAGCCACCATTGTCCCGTGGCCTCCGCATCAGTGAAACGTGACTTGGCATGCCCGACTGCCTCCTCCTGATCAGTGGCGTGAATATCGAAGACACGCTGGCAGATATTCGTTTCGTATCCTGTGGAGTTGCAGACGCGCTTGAGAAATTTCACCCGGAATAGCGGCATGACGTTGTTCCTTCCCCAAAGTCCCCATCAAGGGGCCGGGCAAGGCTCAAAGCCGGCCCCCTGATGCTGACTGAACCGACCACCCCGGTCTCAACTGCGGGCAATCGGGATGCGCTTGGTCTCGTTTCTGGCAGGGGCCGTACGCGGGAGCGTGACGGTGAGCACACCGTCCTTCATCTCGGCCTTGACGGTATCGGCATCGGCATCCTCCGGCAGGCGGAAACTGCGTGAGAATGCTCCATAGCGACGTTCACTGAAAAACCAGGTGTCGCCGGAATCCTCGCGTTCGGTCTTCTTCTCGCCCTTCACCGTCATCACGCCACCTTCGACGTTCAGCTCGATATCCTCCTCGGACACGCCCGGGAGCTCAATGGTGATGCGATAGGCGTCACTGTCGGAGGATGCCTCCGAGGCGGGTGCAAACCATTCCGCCAGCCGGCTGCCCATATGGCGGAACGGCTCGAAAAACTGCGGCCAGAAATCCGTGACCGGGTTTGAAATCTGGTTTCTGTTGGCCATCTCGATTCTCCATTTCGACAGAAGGTTCGAGCCCTGCGACCAGAATGAGGAGCCTTCCCGGTGCGATACAATCCGGGAGTCTACGGGTGCGTCGGGGCCAGATTCATCAGGTTCGAGGGGGCCCGCAGGCCATTCAGCCAAGCGACTTTCGAGGTGCTTCCAGACTCACTCTTGTTGATGGGTACATGCGCACCCCTTGTCGGAGCTGAACGAGCGCTTCTTCCTTCAACCTTAACTTGTCTTCTTCTCCGGCGAGAACCTGATCAATGATCGAGGACGCAATGACCTCGCGAATGTGAGAGGAAGGAACCTTGCCTTCAAACTCAGCACTTCGGTCCAAGGCCTCTCTGAACGCTTCCACCGCGATTTTCACCTGCGCACGTCCGAGAAACCGCAAGTCAATGGTGTTGATATTCATGCTCAATTCCTCTCCTCTGCTTCGTCAAGTTGTCAAAAATCGAGCCAACTTCCCGGTCGTCGTCCGGCGACGGGAGCGCGTCGTAGCGCATGAAGACATAATACCCGTTCATGCGAACACCCGCCGCCGCAACAGGTGGAATGAACCCGCCCGGAACGCGTTGGGAACTGGCCAGGGAACCCTTGAACTGCCAGTCGCAGTCGATGAAGCTCGGCACGGGGCGATCTTCGGGGACGGCGCAATACAGGTCCGGCGCATCTTTTCGCGAAAACAGATTATAGGGCGGGTGCGGCGCATCCCGAGCAGGATTGCGCATCGCAAAAGAGCGGCGAAATGTATCTGAATTTCCAAGCATAAAACGGCCTCCTGTGATGATCCGTTCATTCTGCCGTGCCCGGTCCAGACTGGACATCGACCCTTACGGTCATAGCCTTCAACTCCTTGGGCTACGGGATTTGATAGGGCGGCTGGTCTCACATGCCCGCTCTACCTTCATGCTCAATGCCCCGTGCAGCGGAGGGGAGAGGACCTGGTCTGAGGCCATCAATGGGGATCACCATCGTGAAGTAGGGTCGCCGATCAGTCTTCGTGGAGAGAGAACCGCCGAGTTCACGAACGAGTGAATGAACGATTTTGAGACCGAGCCCCATCCCTGCCCCGGGATCAAAGCCGTCTGGAAGACCGGTCCCTCCATCGGCGAACCTGATTCTCAGATGGTCTTCACCCTCGACGTCCAGTTCGATGAAGATGCAGCCGCCTTCCCGGCTATCATAGCCGTGCTTGAGCGCGTTCATCGCCAACTCGTTGATAATGATGATCAATTGCCTTGCCGCATGATCCGATACAGTGAGCGGCCGGGCGATGTTGATCGCCATTCGATAGCTTATGCCCAGTGCCGCTTCGATTCTGGGCAGGAGTTCTGTGAAGATGTCGGCCAGATCGATACCGTCATCGGAGCCGCAGCTGTGGAGGTACCCGTGAAAATGCGCGATGCCCAAGACGCGCGCTTCTGCACTGAAAATTGCCGTTCGTGCGGTACTCTCTGAAGTATGCTCGCGCTGCATTCTGAGCATCGCGGCAACGAGGCTGAGGCTGTTCGCGATCCGATGATCAGCTTCTGCGAGACCTGGTTCGCTCAATCTGCGAACACCTTCCGCACAGTTCCAGTCTGCACCGACATGTGTGTTAGCCATGGCAGTCTATCCCCCGTCGAGAACACGTGAGCATTCAAAAGGCCTTGAACGATCCGATCCTCGGCACATCCCGGCCATTAATGAAAGCGTAACCTCTGTAGGCCTGACAGTGCATCCCGGAGATGTACCCGAGTACTTCTACTCTACGGGCGGAACGCCAAACGAAGTACGATGATCGAAGTCAACGTGCAGTTTGCCCCTGATGAAATTGAACCGCTCCGTGACAACGGCCATGCTCTGGCATGTGCCAGCTTGGAGCATCAATTGTTGACCAGCGCTTCGCCGCTTCTGCAAACGGACGACGCCTGTCGAGAATTTCGATGAGTAAAGGTATCAATGAAGTCAGCATTTTTCGCAGGGCGAGACGTGTACTGCGAGTTCAATACTGTGTTTTATGGCCCGTTGTATTGCAATTTTTCATATCATTCAGGCGGAGTGTCGGGCAGTGTATTTGAGCAATCCGGAACAATTCGGGCGTTTCATGTATTGGACTAGTGGAGGATATGGACCGGACCTCGCACTTTTCATAGACGTACGTATGCCCGGCGGAGTTGAAGAAATGTTTCCAGGGAAGGCAAAGGGTATTTTGTTCGAGATGCTTGTGCGGCGTTTCGAACGCAAGCAACGCACGCCGCAAGCTATTCGGCGCGGTGCGCAACTCCTGCACGGGCGCTTGCGCAGTATCGATCGATGCACGATCATGGCTGTGCAGCAGAGTCGCCTGCAGCGCATGGTGGCTTATCTCGGAGGACATTCGGATTTCTACAGGCAGCTTTTTCGAAGGGCCGGCATTCGTCCTGACGATATAAGGTCAGCAGACGATTTATCGGGGCTTCCGCTGACCCATGGTAACGACCTGCGGGATCGGGAGAGCGATATCCGGTGCATCCCGGAGAATTCTATCTCTGCAAGCTTTCTCAGTTCCGGTACCTCAGGAAAGCCCAAGCGTGTCGACTACAGTTTCGAGGATGTCCAGGCTGCAGCCAACAACGGGGCTACCTTGCTGCTGTCAGAGCATGGAGACGCGCCGCTGGTAGCCGCCATCGCCATGCCGGTGCGCCATGGGCTTTGGATCGGCTGGCGACAATCCGCCTGGATCATTGAGAAAGCCGGCGGCCTCGCGCTGACACTGGGAGACGAAGATCCGTCTCTGGTCGCTCAAACAATGTGTCGCTACCGCTGCAACATGCTGATGTCTTCGCCGTCGTTCATGCTCAGGCTGATTGATGCTTTCGGCACGGGGGAAAAGCCGCCTCTC
This sequence comes from Oceanicaulis sp., assembly GCA_022565365.1. GTDB lineage: Bacteria > Pseudomonadota > Alphaproteobacteria > Caulobacterales > Maricaulaceae > Oceanicaulis. The sequence continues at coordinate 683 of JAIUMW010000180.1, read as the reverse complement.
ACGCGGATCATTCTCGGCAGTGAGCGCCTTGATGCGAAGGTCCTCGAAGCTGTTCGCGTGGCCTTCCCGACGGCCGATGTTCATACCTCCTACGGCACCACGGAACTCGGTGTCGGCCTCGCATCCAGCTGGAAGAATGAGCTGTCGATCGTATTTGACGAGATGGATCTCGTTGTCGAGATCGTCGACCCCGAAACGGGTGAACCGGAAGATGAGGGAGAACTCGTCTTCAGCACAATGTCGCGACGGGCAATGCCGCTTCTACGCTACCAGTCCGGGGACCGTGCGCGTTGGGCCGATCATGGCGCTCCCTATGTTCTGCGTGCAGTTGAGATCCTTGGTCGGACCGATGATGTTCTCGTTGTTGCCGGCAGCAAGATTTCGGCTGAGGTGATCGCTGTCACGGTCAGAGACCTGGCTGGGGGGCAGCGGCGCCGCGTGGCCGTCTCGCTGCAAAAGGGCGAGGGCAATCAGATCCTCCACGTCAGCGTCGAGGGTGTGAGGTGGACCCCATTCGTCGGACAGGTTTGCGGCCTGGATAAGCTGGTATCGTGTTTTGGTTTTCAAGCCGCAAGTTGGAGTTGGGGGGCAGCCTGACCCGGGGTTAACCCCGGATCAGGCTGGGCGCCGTTTTGACCATATGCCTCATCGGGGGTCGCCCCGCCAAGGGCCGAGTGCGGTCG
>JAIUMW010000179.1 GCA_022565365.1 Oceanicaulis sp. | reverse complement strand
TATAACACGGGTTTTGCGTCAGGCGGGGTGACGTGCAAACTTGGAGCTTTAGGCTTTTATTATACATTTGTGCTTGCCGAAAGGGTTGGCCTTTTAAACCCGCCCGAACGCAAAGCCCGAAAACGTTGTGCGTCAGTGTAAAATCCACCGCACAGTCAAGCACATTTGGTTTTTGCCGACACACAAAGCCAACGCTGAAAAACCAAAAGAGCTTGCCCTTTCCAAACGCTCGAACAAAAGAATGTTGAAAACTTCCGATATGAAACGGTAGAAATAAAACAAAAATCCATAAATTTGCCAAAATTGTCAAGGCAAAAATTTCAAGACGATGAAAGAAACACTAGCCGAATATATAAACCAGTTGAGGTCGGTAAACAGACTAACGCTGACTAAACTTGCCGCAGCACTCGACATTGACCAATCCACATTATCGAAAATTGAGAATGGAAAAAGAAACGTGCCGATCGAAATACTCCCAAAATTGGCAACGGTATTTAAACTTGATTTAAAACAACTCGAACACGAATATTTTAGCGAAAAAATAGCTGAAATTATTTACCCACAAGAAGAAACGTCCGAAATTCTAAAGGCAGCAGAAGAAAAGGTAAAATACCTGAAAACCAAAAATCAAAAACAAGGAAAAATAAACTTTTAGCTATGACGACTTACTCAACACTTAGAGAAAGACTAAAGGTAGAAAACCTTAATGGGAACGCAGAAGATTTGGCTTTTTTCACGCATTATTTACATAACCACGAGAACGGAGTTTCAAAATCGTACAAAGAACGTGCAATCAAATTTTATAAGAGTTTAGAGGAAACCGACAACTTAGTTGAGGAGCCTGGTATTCAATATTTGCTCCCAATAAAATGGGATGTGAATTTTCCTAATCCTGAGAATCCGAAGTTCTCTTTTATTGACTTGTTTGCAGGAATAGGCGGGTTCAGGTTAGCAGCTCAATATAACCAAGGTAAATGTGTGTTCAGTTCAGAATGGGACAAGTTTGCCCAAAAGAGCTACGAGTACAATTTTGGAGAGGTTCCATTTGGTGACATCACTAAAATTGACTCTAATCTAATCCCAAATCACGACATCCTTTTCGCAGGATTTCCTTGCCAGCCATTTAGTTACTCAGGTAGAAATGAAGGATTTAAAGATAAGACAAGAGGAACGCTTTTCTTTGATATACTAAGGATATTAGAGAATAAGAAGCCCAAAATGTTTTTGTTGGAAAATGTAAAGGGCTTAAAATCCCATAACAAAGGAAAAACACTTAAAACCATATTAGATTCACTTGAAAATTTGGGTTACAAATTACATTGGAAAATTTTAAAAAGTACAGATTATGGTCTTCCTCAAAAACGCGAAAGGTGGTATTGCGTTGGGTCGTTAGAAAACATAGATTTTCAATTCCCGACCAAAACCAAAACCAACACAACACTACGAGAAATTATTGATACTGAAGAAGATTCTGATGCCTTAAGGTTAACAGATTTTGAAATGAAAAGAATTAAATATCATTTCAAAAATGTATCGGAAAACAATCAACGAGTACAACACGATTCTTCAAAATATGAACCTCTCACTAAAAAAGGGAAACACGGGGTTTTTTCTTTCCAAAAGGGTGACGGCTCACTGCGTTTTCACGTTGGCGACAGTGCTAAAACTCAAATTCAAGAAGCTTTTTATTGCACGTTAGATTCTTATGCCCCAACAATTATAGCTAATAGAGTTCCTAAATTGTGGGATATAGGCAGAAAATTATCTGTTCTCGAAGCACAAAGACTTCAAGGCTTTCCTGATAAATTTGAGTTTCCTGTTTCAGATAACCAAGCATACAAACAACTTGGCAACAGTATTTCTGTTCCCGTTGTAGAGTTGATAATCAAAGAAATGACGAAATACTTATGAGTAAAATAGACAAGCCAACTATTCTTAATGCGATAAAGAACCTTACGAAGAATAGTAACAATAAAATTTGGGGCTTAATATCGCTTTTTATCGCTACAAAAAATTCCGAACCTATAAAAGAGAACGTAACTTACGTTACTGACTCAAATTCCCTTTCGGAATCACTTCAAGAATTATTTTATTTCGGAGATAATCCAAAATCATTCAATTCTGACAGAAACCTATATTTCCGACTATCTGTAAATTGGAAGACTGAAATATTAGACTATCTGACTGCTACCAAGCCCAATATCTTAGATGGTGCAATCTTTTTTTATAAAACCAAAACATTCGATAACCCTATTAGTTCCAACGAACTTGTTACGGATTTTATAAATACCATCAACATCCCAAAGGACGTACTTCAACAGCTTTTCAGTTTAAGTTTTACGGAAAGTGAGATTCCTTTGGCATCAAATTATACAACACGGTAAATATTCGTTGAGTTTAAATTTGAATTCTCAATAGATAACGACCACGAAACTTTATCGTTTGACAGTCCTTATACTGTTACAAGCCACCCAAGCGAATTGAAACGGGCACCGTTTATTCAAACGTTATATTCAGGTTCAAAAATTCAACAGTTAATTTTGCTAACAGATTTTGATTTAGATGAATTTTATCCAAAATCCAACGATTCTTCAAGTGAAATAGAACTTAAGTCTGTAAACAAAATCTTCTACGGAGCACCCGGAACCGGAAAATCACATAGGGTTAGGGAGATTGTCCGTGGAAAAGATGAAAGAACAGAAAGAGTTACGTTTCACCCCGAATATGATTATGCTTCTTTTGTTGGTGGTTACAAGCCTACTATGGACGAAGATAATATCAGATATGAATTTGTACCGCAGGCTTTCACGAATATTTATGTAAAAGCTTGGAACGACCTTGAGAATGATTACTACCTTGTAATTGAGGAAATAAACAGAGGTAATTGTGCTGAAATTTTTGGAGACATATTTCAGTTACTAGATAGAACAAACGATTATGAGATTACCCCCTCAAAAGAATTGAAAGAATATTTGACACTAAAACTTAACAACAATCCAAATATTGACGCTGAAAAGTTATTGCTTCCACCCAATTTAAACATCTTGGCAACAATGAATACATCTGACCAATCATTGTTTCCGATGGACAGTGCATTTAAGAGAAGATGGGATTGGGAATACATCCCAATAAATTATGAACGTTCGGAAACGAATGGCTCTTCTAAATTTAAGGTTATAATTTCTGAAAATGAGTCCTTTTCTTGGTTATCGTTTATTCAAGCAGTAAATACTCTCATCAAGACAAATGATAATTTAGGAATGGATAAGTGCTTGGGTAACTATTTCATAAAGACACAATCGGGGAGTATTGAACTCGAAACATTTATAAACAAAGCTGTATTCTACCTTTGGAATGATGTATTCAAGGATGAAATAGAAGAAAACAATATTTTCAAAGACAAAACTACTTATGAGGATTTTTTCCCTATCAATCCTAACGGCATTAAAAAGGTTAAGGAGATTTTAGAGATATTGCAAGTAAGTGTAAATGAAAGTAAAAAATGAGAATCCTAATCGAGGGAGAAAAATATCCAATAGAATTACTTCAAGAGGTCTTTGACGACTCAAAGTTCTATAACCAAGACAATCAATTTGGGATTATTACTTCGGTTGGATATTATCATTCATTTGAAAAGGGAGAAATCACTTATATGCTTCCAAAAGTCTTTATGTCAAACAGTGAAGAAACTGTGTTTGGAGTTCATAAAGATAAACTTTTAAACATTCAAACATCCGATTCTTTTAAGCACAAAGATGAACATAATTGGGTTCGACAAATCTCTGTTTACTTTTATAATAGTTTGTTAGAATTTAGACGTAGAAACAAAGATTCTACTGTAATAATCAACTCACTTTCCGCAAATTTAAACACAAATCTGAGCGACAAAGAGTATTCCTATTTGGATTTGCTACTGAGTTTCGTAAACTTCTATAAGAAGAACAAAAATCATATTTTATTCAAGCATATAGAATTTATATCACAACAAGCCCAAAAACCAAATTGGGAGAAAACAATTAGAAAGTCAATACCTCTCATAACCCCAAAAGGGCAACCCGTTTACAACACTTTTCGAAACAAGAAAAAAGCAGTGAATTTGGAAGAGGAGCTACTCATTTATTTCTTTTCGATATTAAACCATTTCAACCAAGAGCATAACTTATATCTTAAAATTGACAAGTCCTACACTTTAATAAAAGGCGCAAAATTTCAACTACTTCAAAACAATGGTCTATCGAAATTGAGAAAAATAAAGTACCGATATTTTAATGATACACTCAAAAAGATGTACCATCTATGTGAAATCTACTTTTCACAAACGGATCATAGTAGCATAAAAAAGAAAAGGGAAGAATTTTTATCTGTCAACAATTACAATTTGGTTTTTGAAGATATGATTGACAAACTTTTTTCAGACCCAATTACTGAAAAGCAAACAAAAGATGGCGTATCATTAAAGAATTTGAAATACAATGAAGACGGTAAAATCATTGACCACGTTTTTGACTATCAATCACTGTTGGACACTAGTGATATTTTTTACATTGGCGATTCAAAATATTACAAATCCGAAACAACATCGGGAAAAATGTCGAAATATAAACAATTTACTTATGCCAAGAATGTTATTCAATACAATATCGACCTATTGAACGAAACCGGCACATACTATACTGATAATTTAAGGTACAGGGACGATTTAACAGAAGGCTATAACATAACCCCAAACTTCTTTATTTATGGGTACATAAACAGCTATAAAAACTTTGACAACACAGAATTAGAAGAACGGGGCGAAATAGTTAAGTCATTTCATTTTAAGGATAGATTGTTTGACAGGGACACCTTGTTCGTCCATCAATACAAAATTAACTTTCTATACGCATTGAAAGCTTATTCACAATTTGGAACAAAAGCAATCGAAAAATTTAGAGCAGAAATCAAAGCCAAGTTCAGGAAGAACTTCATTGACTTCTTCTCAAACCACGAAAAATCAAATTTTGTAATATACGAGTACACCGAGAGCAACAAGGAAAAGTTTATTGAGGATAATTTTAGAAAGGTAAACGGGAAATGCTATGTGACTATGGACAACAAACTAATCCTAGCAAAACATACCAACGACCAGACTTTAGGAATGTTATTGCAAGATTTTAAAATTTATGAACTAAAATAGCTTAAGTATTATGCCAAGAGGATTGCCAAAAGCAGTAAAAAAATGTTTAGAAAAGTCCAAGGATTCTGCATTGCTTGCGGTTGAAACCTACAATAAACCTGCGGTCAAATTTAAATCAGGTGGCTATATTGTTTTGATGGTCATTGCTTGGACTTCCCTATTTCACGCTATTTTCTTTAAACTAAAACGAAAACCATTTTATAAAACTAATAACCGATTTGATAAGAAAGACGGTGATTATTGCTATTGGGAACTAAAAACCTGTATTAAAGAATACTTCAAGAACGACACAGGAAACCCAATAAGGAAAAATTTGGAGTTTTTTGTTCCACTTCGAAATATGGTTGAACACAAATCAATCCCCGAAATTGATTCAGATATTTTTGCTGAATGCCAATCTTTATTACTTAATTACGACAAAATAATGGATAAAGAATTTGGCGAAAAGTATTGTTTACGTGAATGTTTGTCTTTTGCTCTACAATTTTACCCTTCTTCAAAGAGCCTCAATAGTGCTATTGTTTCTAATCCAAACTCCAAGCCCATTATTGATTTCATTAAATCATATAGAAGTGCTGTGACAACTGATGTCCTAAATAGTGGAGAATATTCATTTAAGGCATTTTTAATTCAAGTAGCAAATCATCAATCCAAAAATGCACTTCCTATACAGTTTGTTGCTTATGATAAATTAAACGACCAAGAAAAAACTAATGTAAACAGAGTAGCGGCATTAGTTAAAAACAAATTTGTAAGAGTTCCTGTTACAAATAAAGACCTTTTAAAACCAAGTGCTGTTGTTGAAAAAGTTCAATTAGCTTTGGGTAATCCCAAAATTAACAAAGGTGGTAAAGAAAAAGACAAGTTCAATATGGACACTCATACAAGGTGTTGGAAAAAATATCAAGTTAGACCAAATAATAGCTCTCAAAACCCTGAAATTACTAAGGCTGAACATTGTCTGTACGACCAACCAAACGAAACTTATCTTTACACAGAAGATTGGGCAGATTTTCTTGTAGATGAGCTAAATAAAGACGGTGTGTATGAAAGTTTGTATGCAAAAAATGGAAATGCCAACCCTTAAAGCCATACACATTTGCAATTCGCACCAGCCAACGCTAAAGCCAAAAATTGCAAAAGAGTATGTCTCTGCCAACG
>JAIUMW010000178.1 GCA_022565365.1 Oceanicaulis sp. | reverse complement strand
GCAGCGGAAACCTCCAGATTCTCAGGAAAACGCCCGCCCACCGATGCCGCCGCCCCCGCCACCGGCGGACGCGCCGCGGGGGCGGCCGGGGGTGGGGGGCATGCAGTCTCAGCCACCTGCACGTCACCCATTACCGCCGCACACCCCACCCCAACCCTCCCCTCAAGGGGAGGGAGTAAGAGTGCCAGCCTCAAATGCGATAGCCCTGCCCCTCGGGGGAGGGCAGGGGTGGGGGGCATGCCGTTTCAGCAACCATCACGTCACCCGGCGCCGTCGCACACCCCTGCCCAGTCAGACGCCTTCGGCGTCAGACCCCCTCAAGGGGAGGGAGCAGGGGCATGCGTGCTTCGTGCGATAATCAGGCGCCATGGCGGGGCCCTGACGGGGGCAGCATCATGAGTCTCCTCTCCCGCCTCCCGCCCGTGCGCGGCAAGTTGATCGAAGGCGCGCCGCTGGCCGATATCACCTGGCTGCGTGTGGGCGGACCGGCTGAAGTGCTCTTCCTGCCCGCTGACGAGGCGGACCTGGCCCGCTTCCTGGCCGAGACGCCGCGCGACATCCCTGTGCAGGTGCTGGGCGCCGGGTCCAATACGCTGGTGCGCGATGGCGGCCTGCCGGGCGTGACGGTGCGGCTCACCCCCGCTTTCGGGCAGATCACGGCCGACGGCGTGCGCCTGCGCGCCGGGGCGGCGGCGCTGGACAAGTCGGTAGCGAAAGCGGCGGCCAAGGCGGGCATTGCGGGCCTTGAGTTTTTCGTCGGCGTGCCCGGCACGATTGGCGGCGCGCTGCGCATGAATGCCGGATGCTATGAGCGCGAGACCCGCGACGTCCTGGGTGCGGCGGTGGCGCTGGACCGGCGCGGGCGCCGCTTGATCGCGCCACTGGACGAGCTCGGCTACGCCTACCGCCACAGCGACGCGCCGGGCGAGTGGATTTTCGTTGAAGCCGTGTTTGAAGGCCGCGCCGATGATCCCGCCGCCATCACCGCACGCATGAACGCCATTACGCAGCGCCGCGAGAGCACCCAGCCGATCCGGGAAAAAACGTCCGGCTCCACCTTCAAAAACCCGGACCCGGCTATTTCGGACGGGCGCTCGGCCTGGCAGCTCATTGATGCTGCGGGCTGGCGCGGCAAGCCGATAGGCGGCGCGCGCTTTTCCGAGCAGCATTGCAATTTCCTGATCAATGACGGGGCGGCCAGCGCCAGCGATCTCGAAACGCTGGGCGAGACCGTGCGCGCCGAGGTGAAGGCGCAATTCGGCGTGGAACTCGAATGGGAGGTTCGGCGCGTGGGAGAGCCGTCATGAGCAAGCGCATCGCCGTCCTCTCTGGCGGGCTGAGCCCGGAGCGCGAGGTGTCGAAAGTATCCGGCGCCCAGGCCGCCAGGGCGCTGCGCGCGCGCGGCCATGATGTGGTCGAGATTGATCCGGCTGAACCCTTCTGGCCGGAAAAACTGAAAGAGGCCGCGCCGGATCTGGCCTTCAACGCGCTCCATGGCGAGTGGGGCGAGGACGGGCGGATACAGGGCGTTCTGGAATATATGCGCCTGCCCTACACCCATTCGGGTGTGCTGGCTTCGGCGCTGGCCATGGACAAGCAACGCGCCAAGGCGGTGCTGCGCGCGGCGGGTCTCAACTGCCCCGACGGCCTGATCGCCGACCGGTTCGAGGCTGCGCGCGATCATCTGATGAGGCCGCCCTATGTAGCCAAGCCCAATGCGCAAGGCTCGTCCGTCGGCGTGGTGATTGTGCCCGAGGGCGCCAACGCCCCGCCCGCCGTGCTGGCGTCAGACGACTGGCCCTATGGCGATGAGGTGCTGATCGAGCGCTTCATTCCCGGCCGTGAACTGACCGTGGCGGTGCTGGGCGACCGGGCGCTGACCGTGACCGAGATCGTGCCCAAGACTGCGTTCTATGATTACGAGGCCAAATACGCCGATGGCGGGTCGGCGCATCAGCTTCCCGCCGATATCCCGGCTGCGGTCACTGATGAGGCGATGGCGGCGGCCCTGACCGCGCATCAAACGCTGGGATGCCGGGGTCTGACGCGCTCGGACTTCCGGTATGACCCGGCGACGAATGCGCTGTGGTTACTGGAAATTAACACCCAACCGGGCATGACTCCGACATCACTCGCGCCGGAACAAGCGGCGTATTGCGGGATCAGTTTTGAAGATCTCGTGGAGTGGATGGCGGAGGATGCGTCGTGCCCAAGGTAACGCGCGTCAGGGCCAGCGACCCCGCTAAAGGCCGGCGCCGTCCTCCCAAGCGCGCACCGGTCCGGGCGTCGCCAGCCGGACGCATGAAGCTGTCACACTGGCTGGCCGCGCGCGTCCGCGCCGCGCGGCGCCGCACGAGCTATGCCCTGCGTCTGGCCATTATGACTGCCGCGATTATTGCCTGTGGCGCGCTCTCGCTGATGGCCGCGACCGGGCGCCTGGGCGATGCCGGGGCGATGCTGGACACCTGGATTGAAGCGCGCCTGAGCGATGCGGGCTACGTCATCGCCTGGGTGGATGTGGCCGGCGCCAGCCGCGTCAGCGCCAGTGAGGTCGCCGGCCTGATCGGCGCGGCGCCCGGGACCGGCCTGGCCGTTATCGATCCTCAGGACGCGCGCGCACGGCTCGAAGCCTTGAGCGGGGTGGAGCATGCCCAGGTGCTGCGCCTGTGGCCGGACCGGGTTGCGGTCATCCTCACCGAGCGCGAACCCTTCGCCCTGTGGCAGAACAATCAGGTGCATCACGTCATCGACCGCTCCGGCGTGGTCATCGAAGACGCCGACGCGGCCGAGTTCGCCGAGCTGCCCATCGTGATCGGAGAGGGCGCCCCGGCCGAGGCGGCGGCCCTGATCTCCATGCTGGAGCTGCATCCCGAGATCGCCTCGCGCACCACGCATCGCGTGCGGGTGGGTGAGCGGCGCTGGTCGCTGCGCCTGGCCAGCGGCGGCGAGGTGCTGTTGCCCGAAGCCGATCCCGGCGGGGCGCTGGCGCAATTATCGGCCATGCATGCTGAACGCGGCGTACTGGATTACGAGGCCCAGATCATCGATCTGCGGGTGGATGGCGAGATGGTGCTGCGGCCCTGGCCCGCCCGCCCAGCCCAGCCGGGCCGGGGGGCGTGATGAGCGTGATTGATCTGTTTCGCACCCAGCCCGGAGAGGCCGCCGCCGCCCGCAAGCCGGCGATCTATGCGGCGCTGGATCTGGGCGCGGCCAAGACCGTGTGCTTCATCGCGCGCACCGAACCGACTCTGGCGGGTCTGCGCCCGCGGGTGATTGGCGTGGGCCATGTCTCGACCAAGGGCGTGCGCGCGGGCGCTGTGGTGGACATGGAGGCGGCCGCGGCCTCGATCCGCGCCGCGGTGGACAATGCCGAGCGCATGGCAGGCCAGACGGTGAGCGAGCTGCATATCTCGGCCGCCTGCGGCGGCCGGTCGAGCACGCGCATCGCGGTGGATATGGAGCTTGATCAGCGCGAGGTGCGCGACCGTGATTTGCGCCGCGTCATCCATGAAGCGGCCAGCGGGTGTGATGAGCCGGGCCGCACGATTTTGCATGCGCTCGCCCTGTCCTGGCGGGTGGACGGCCATCGTGGCGTGCGCGATCCGCGCGCCATGGTCGGCGAGGTGCTGGGCGTGGATCTGCATCTGGTGAGCTGCGCTGCTGACCCGCTTCAAAACCTCGCCGCCTGCGTTGAGAAGGCGGGCTATTCGGTGGCCGGCGTGGCGGCGACGCCTTACGTGTCGGGTCTGGCCGCGCTGACCCGCGACGAGCTGGAACTGGGCGTGATGGTGCTCGATCTGGGAGCCCAGATGACCAGTCTGGCCGTGTTCGCCGAGGGCGTGCTGCAGCATGTGGACGCCATGCCGGTGGGCGGGGCCCATGTCACCAGCGATATCGCCCGGGGCCTGTCCACGCCCATGTCCGCGGCCGAGCGTATCAAGGCGCTCAATGGCAGCGCGCTGGACAGCCCCGAGGACGATCAGGTGATGATCGAGGCGCCGCCTCTGTCCGGGGGGGCGGCCTCCACCATGACCCAGCATCCGCGCGCCATGCTCAACGCCATTATCCGCCCGCGCCTGGAAGAGATTTTCGAGATGGCCCGCGACCGGGTGAAATCGGCCGACGCCGCCAGTGCGGCCGGGCGCGGCCTGGTGCTCACCGGCGGCGCGGCGCAAATGCCCGGCATCGCCCAGCTGGCCGGACGGGTGATGAGCAAGCAGGTGCGCCTGGGGCGTCCTGAAACCCTCAACGGTCTGGGTGATGCGGTCAGCGGCCCGGCGTTCAGCGCCTGCGCCGGCCTGATCCAGCGCGCCGTCCACGGCCCGGGCGAAGCCCTTGCCGGCCTGCCGCGCATGCTCACGCTTGCGGATCGCCAGCGCCGCACCCGCACCCCCGGCGAACGCGGCCCCGCCGCCGTCTGGCGCTGGTTTGCGGAGAGTTTTTAGGCGGGGTCAGTCTTGCTGATCTCGATTGCCTGACTGTCGGGTTTAAGCTACACTCGCGCTGATGCTTACGCTTCGGCAGACGCCGCAGTTTCAAAAATGGCGTGAAGGCTTGAAGGACAATCGGGCACGGGCGCTGATAGCATCGCGTCTCGACCGGCTGGCTTTTGGCCATGCCGGGGATGTGAGCCCGGTCGGTCACGGTATCAGCGAATTGCGGATCCATTCCGGGCCGGGCTACCGCATCTATTTCAAGCGGCGGGGTGACGCGATCATCATCCTGCTGTGCGGTGGGGACAAGGGTTCGCAATCACGTGACATCGAAACGGCCCGGCGGCTCGCCGGGCAATGGAGCGAGTGATATGGCCGAGACATTGACCCCGTATGATCCGGCGGACGATCTGACCGACGAGGAGGCTGTTGCGGTCTTTATCGCGGAGGCCTTCGAGACCGGAGACGCCAGCTATATCGCGCACGCGCTGGGCGTGGCGGCGCGCTCCCAGGGCATGACCCGGCTCGCACAGAAGACGGGCCTGTCGCGCGAGCATCTCTACCGGTCGCTGAGCCAGCAGGGCAATCCCACGCTGAAGACCACACTCGCCGTCATGAAGGCGCTGGGACTTGAGCTGGGCGCGCAACCCAGAGCCGCCAGCTGACGTGGGCCACGACCCGGATCAATCGCCAGTCCGCGAGGCAGGGCCGTCCGGTCAGAACTCCGCCTCCTCCCAGTCAGGGAAGTCGTCCTCGTCGGCGCCGATATAGCGCAGATAGGCCGTCACCAGCGACGTGTAGGGCGGCACCGGGATGGTGCTGGCGGTGAAGCTGCCGTCCGGGTCGATGGTATCGCGGATTTCAAAATGGAGGTGATCGGTGGTCATGGAGCGCCGGCAGGCGCCATTGCTCCACCCCACACCGAACCAGTTCGACACCCGGCCGATGGGATCGCCGGCGCGCCCATCCTGTCCGGGCTCCACCTCCAGCGCGGAGCGCGAGCAGACGCTCGGCAAATTGGCCGCATTGCACTGGGCGGGGGTGGAGAGCGCGGCGAGATTGCAGTCGTCCCAGTGCTCCAGATGCATATACCAGTAGATTCGCCCGTCAACGCCGCGCAGGCGCACGGTCATGGAGGCCACCGACGAGATATAGCCATCGGTCACCGCCACCGCCATCTGGCGGTTCTCCAGCGGGAAATTGCGGGTGCACTGCTGGGGCCGGATATCCTGGCCCACATGGTGGCCGCGGGCGTTATTGGGGCAGAACAGGTTGCGCGTCGCCGTGCCCCGGTGCTCGCAGAAATTATCCTCCCAGGGATAATCGAAATTGCGCGCGTCGCACTCGCCCGATCCGCCTGCCCCGCCAACGCCGGATTCCGATCCGCCGGGACGGTAGACCTGGGTGTGGGCGTAGCCCGGTCCGTCCAGTGGCCAGGTGAGGCCCGGCGCAAACACGAAGTCGCGCGGCAGCTCGTCCGACCCCGCCCAACCAAAGCCTGACCGGTTCGCGACGTTCACATTATTGCGATAGTCGAACCCGGGCAGCTCGCCCGGCGGGTCGTAAGTGAAAAGGGCGCCGTCAGGATCGATCGGGCCAAGCCCGGGCTCCGGGTCGGGATCAGCAGGATCGGCTGGATCAGGATCCACAAGGTCCGGGTCAACCGGATCGGGATCAACCGGATCAGGGTCGACCGGATCGGGATCAACGGGATCAGGATCGGGCTCTGCGGGCGCTTCAGGTCCCGGCGGAGTGGGCGGCAGGGTGTCGAGCGGATAGAAAAAGAGGGCTGCGCCGCCCGCGACGGCGACGACTGCTGCCAGCCGGGCATCGCGTGCGGCGCGCCCCGGATCAGGCCTCTAAAGGGCCGTCGCCGTGATACCCGGTGGGGTCCGGCTCGGGTTGGGGTT
>JAIUMW010000177.1 GCA_022565365.1 Oceanicaulis sp. | reverse complement strand
GGACACAGACGGCGTGGCCGATCCGTTCAGCGCGCACGCCTATTTCATGACCAATCCCAGCCTGTCGGGGCGGGGTCAGGCCCTCAAGACCGATCAGCCGCCGGCCTTTCCCTTCGTCGGTCCGCGCCGGTGATGCGCAAATTCATGCCGCGCCGGCCCGGGCCGGAGAGCGAGTCCGGCGCGCGCCGCGACATCGCCGTGATCGATGTGGGCTCCAACTCGGTGCGCCTGGTGCTGTTCCGGCTGGAGGGCCGCGCGCTCTGGCCGGTGTTCAACGAAAAAGTCATGGCGGGCCTCGGCCGCGGCGCCCGCGCCAGCGGCCTGCTCAATCCCGACGGTGGGGAGGCGGCGCTGCGCGCGTTGCGCCGCTTCGCTCAACTCCTGGACGCCAAGGGCGTGGAGCAGCGCCATGTGGTGGCGACGGCGGCCGTGCGCGATTGCTCCGACGGGCCGGACTTCATCGCGCGCGTAAAGGACGAGACAGGCCTCGAGATCGAGGTGTTGTCGGGCGAGGAGGAGGGGCGGCGCTCGGCGCTGGGCGTGCTGGCGGGGATTGGCGAGGCGCATGGCCTGGCGGGCGATCTGGGCGGGTCGAGCCTGGAGCTGACGCCGCTGGAGGGCCGGCGCGCCGGTCCCGCGATCACCCTGCCGCTGGGACCGCTGACCATGCTGGACGGGTCTGACACGGACACCGCGCTGAGAGACAAGGTGGACGCCGTGCTGTCCCAGGCCGCGCCGCAGCTGGAAATGTCCGGGCCGGTCTTCTACGCGGTGGGCGGCGCGTGGCGCGCGTTTGCGCATCTGGCCATGGCGCTGGATGATTATCCGCTGCGCCTGCTGCATCAGTACGCACTGACGCCGGGCCAGGTGGCGCGCGCCGCCGATTTCGCCGTCACCCAGAGCGAGGCGTCGCTGTCGAATGTGCCCGGTGTCTCCTCCAAGCGTGCGGCGCTGCTGCCCTACGCGGCCATGCTCCTGCGCCGGATTTTGAAGAAGGGCCGTTTCGATACGGTCGTGTTCTCTGCCTACGGTCTGCGCGAGGGCGTGGTGTGCGCGCAGGACATGCGCCTTATCACCGAGGGCGATCCGCTGATTGCCGGCGCCGAGGCGCTGGCCAGCCAGGCGACGCCGGAGCCTGATTTCGGGCCGACGCTGGCGGGCTGGATCGAACCGGCATTCGACGGCGAGCCGGTGCTGTTCAGCACGGAGCGTGACGCGGTGCTGCGCGCCGTCTGTGCGCGGCTGGCCGATGTGGGCGGGCGCATGCACCCCGATCACCGCGCGGAGCTGGCGAGCACGCAGACCCTGTATGCGCCGTTCGGCGGCGCGTCGCATGCCGAGCGGGCATTTCTGGCGCTGACCCTGCATCACCGCTATGCGGGACGCCGCACCCGCCCGGACTCCTGCCCGTCGCGCCGTCTGCTGGATGACGCTCAGGAGCAGGGCGCGATGAAGCTGGGTCTGGCATTGCGCCTGGGCGCCGCTTTGTCAGGCCGCTCGGCGCCGGTGCTGGACGCGTTCCGGCTGGACCGGTCGGGCCAGCAGCTGGTGCTACGTGGGGACCCCGGGTCAGAGGCGTTGGTCATTGATCGCGCCCACTCACGCTTCGAGGCGCTGGCCGGCGCGATGGGGCTTCAGCCTCAAGTCATCTGATCAGCGCGTCAGAGAGGGGCAGGGCGCAGCGTCGCGTCAAAGCGCAGGGACGGCGCCTTGTCGGCGCGCCCCTCAAACGCGTATTCCGCGCCCTTCTTGCGCCCGGTCAGTGTCAGGGCGAAATCGGAATGGTCGCCGAAGACCGACTGGCGGCCCGGATCGTGCTGGCGCACGCGCAGGCGCACCCGGATTTCACCATTCTCGCTGACGATCTCGCCAACATAATACATGCCGGTGTCGCCGCCATAGACGCGGTCGCCATCAATATAGATCACGCCGCCAGCGTCATCGAGCGGGGTGCGGAAGCGGGTCAGATACAGGCCGGATTGCATGCGCGTACTTTCTGTCAGGTCGATAGTATATCAAATTACACCTTTAAGGTGTGTTGGTTCGGTCCGCAGCGGCGCGCCGGAGCCGGTCATTGATCGCCTCGCCCAGTCCGGTGTCCGGGATGGGCGCCACTGCGATGGGCCGGCCAAGCCCGTCGAGACTGCGCATGGCAGCAAACAGGTTGGCCGCCGCCTCGACTAGGTCTGATCGTTCGGAAAGGTTAACGACCTCACACCCAACAACTGCAGGGCGTGGGCCGAACGCCAGAAAAGACTCTCCTTCTAGGGGAAGGTTTGCATTGAGCCGCATCTGAACCCTTGGCGCGTAATGGCTGGTGAGCTGTCCGGGCGCGTTTGGCCGGTGCGAATCAGCATGGGCGGCGCTTAAAGGTCCGGTCACCGCTTCGATGGCGCTGCGCGCGGCCCCGCCGGGGCGCAAGAGCGCGGTCGCGCCCCCGGCAAGGTCACCGGCGACGCTCACAATCGTGCTCTCCACGCCAATTCTGCACGCGCCGCCGTCGAGGATGAGCTCGATGCGCCCGCCGAGCCCGTCGCGCACATGGGCGGCGGTGGTGGGGCTGACCGCGCCGGACCGGTTGGCGCTGGGCGCCGCAAGGGGATGGCCGAGCCGAGCGATCAAACCCGTCAGCGCGGGCGAATCCGGCCAGCGCACCGCCAGCGTATCGAGGCCCGCCGTGACGAGGCTCGCCACGCCGGCGCCGTCGCGCATCGGCGCCACCAGCGTCAGCGGGCCGGGCCAGAAAGCCTTCGCCAGCGCGCGACCGGTTTCGCCGAGCTCCACCAGGCGTTCGGCCATCTCCAGGCTGTCCACATGGACGATCAGCGGATTGAAGCGCGGACGCCCTTTGGCTTCATAGATGCGCGCCACGGCCTCGCCTTGCGTGGCGTCGGCGGCGAGCCCGTAGACGGTCTCGGTCGGCACAGCCACAAGGCCGCCGCGCGCCAGAACACGCGCCGCTTCGTCGAGCGCATCACTGTCATGGGCGGGCAGGGTGTCTGTCATGGCTGGCCATTTAGCGCGAACGGCGCTGCGTTGAAATGACGCTGGGCCGCGCACGGTCACATTCGCGTCAAAGGCGCCACCGATCATGGGGATGTCATATACTCATGACATTAACGCGTCACACACCCCTATCCGTTCCGCTGAATGAGGCGAATTCCCATGCGCGACCTGCTCGATCACGATTACGAACCGGAATGCAACCGCTCGGGCAATACGCCCTTTGCGGAGGTCTTCCAGGCGCGCATCGCCCGGCGAGGCTTCCTGCAGGGCTCGCTCGGCGCGGCGGTGGGCGGGCTGTTCGCCTCCACCGGCGTCGCCCATGCGCTGCAGGCCGGCGCTGGTCCGGAGCTGAACTTCACGCCCGTGCCCGTGGATGAAAGCGATTCGTTCATCGTGCCCGAAG
Organism: Oceanicaulis sp.; assembly: GCA_022565365.1. GTDB lineage: Bacteria > Pseudomonadota > Alphaproteobacteria > Caulobacterales > Maricaulaceae > Oceanicaulis. Next base: position 2,955 of record JAIUMW010000177.1, on the reverse strand, counting down.
GCTATGAGGCCAAGGTGATCTATCGCTGGGGCGACCCGATCACCGGCGCCATGCCGCAGTTCAGTCCCGACAATACCGGCGCCGAGCAGGGCGAGCAGGCCGGCATGCACCATGACGGCATGCACTTCTTCCCCATCGAGGGCGAAGACCCGTGGCAGGGCAGCTCCACCGACGGCCTGCTGGTGGTCAATCACGAATATGTCGAGCCGCGCTTCCTGCATGCCGGCGCCGTGGCCGGTCAGGCGATGACCGCCTGGTCGGTGCCTGATCACGCCGGGCCGCGCGACCCCGATCACGTGCTCAAGGAGCTCAATGCCCATGGCGTGTCCATTGCGCGCATTCGCGAGGGCGCCGACGGCGAGTGGCGTATCGTGCCCGACCCGCACAACCGGCGCATCACGGCGCTGACCGAGATGGAGATCGCCGGCCCGGTGCGCGGCAGCGACCTTGTGAAGACGAAATTCTCGCCTGATGGCACGCGCACCCGCGGCACCTTCGCCAATTGCGCCCACGGCGTGACGCCCTGGAACACCTATATGGCGGCCGAGGAGAACTGGTCAGGCGCGTTTGTGAACAATGATGACGAGATGCCGCGCGAGCATGCCCGCTTCGGCGTGCGCCGGGGCATGTCGCGGCCGAGCTGGCACCTCGCGGCGGACGGCGCGGATGCCTATGTGCGCTTTGACGCCTCCACCAGGGCCGACAGCGCCGAGGGCGATTACCGCAACGAACCCAATACGTACGGCTGGATGGTGGAGATCGATCCGTTCGATCCCGACAGCACGCCGGTCAAGCGCACCACGCTGGGGCGCTGCGCCCATGAGGGCGTGGTGTTCGCCCCGGTCGCCGATGGCGAGAAGGTGGTCTGCTACACCGGCGACGATGCGCGCAATGAGTACATCTACAAATTCGTCTCCGCCGGGACCTACCGGAGCGGCGAGACGCGCGGGGAGATCCTGGACGAGGGCGTGCTCTACGCCGCCAAATTTAATGAGGACGGCACGGGCGAGTGGCTGGCGCTGGTCTATGGCGAGAACGGGCTGGACGAGAGCAACGGCTTCCCCAGCCAAGCCGACGTGCTGGTCAACACCCGCCCCGCGGCGGACCTGGTGGGGGCGACGCCGATGGACCGGCCCGAATGGGGCACGGTCGATCCCCAGACGCGGGCGGTCTACTTCACCCTGACCAATAACAGCCAGCGCAGCGCCGACGAGACGGACGCCGCCAATCCGCGCGGGCCGAACCCGTTCGGCCACATCATCCGCTGGCATGAGGATGGCGCCCAGGACGCGCTGACCTTCGCCTGGGACATTTTCGTCATCGCCGGTCCGCACGAGGACAGCGCCGACATGCACGGCGAAGCGCTGAACGATGACAATATCTTCTCCAGCCCCGACGGGCTGTGGATGGACGCCAACCGGCGCCTGTGGATCCAGACCGACATCTCCGAAAGCGTGATGTACCGGGGCAATCACACGGTGTTCGGCAATAACGCCATGCTGGCGGCTAATCCCGAAACCGGCGAGATCAAGCGCTTCCTGACCGGCCCCGTGGGTCAGGAGCTCACCGGCGTGGTCACCACGCCCGATCACCGCACCATCTTCGTCAATGTCCAGCATCCCGGCGCCACCACCTCGCCGGAGGACTTCGCGGCGGGGAATTACGCCAGCCACTGGCCCGATGGCGGTCAGTCCGTGCCGCGCTCGGCTACGGTGATGATCCGGCGCACCGACCGCGGCGTCATCGGCGCCTGATTGGGCAAAGGTTCAGGGCAGGGTGATGCGCGCAGGCGCGTCACCCGCCAGGACCGTCTCGTTTCCCGCCGCCTCCAGCCGGTCCACCCGGATCAGCGCCAGCGCCCGCTGGCCGGCGCCAGACGTAATGGCGCCCAGCGGTTTGCCGCCTGCGCTGACCGCGGCGCCCGCCAGCGGCGCAGGCGCGTCCATATCCAGGCGCACGGTGCGCTTTCGCACCCCGCCCTTGCGGTGCATGCGGCTGGCCCCCTCCTGACCGCCGAAACAGCCTGTGCGGTAATCAATCCCATTCATCAGATCGTGATTGACGTCGGTGGAGAACACCTCGCCAGGTCCATAATCACGCCCGAACTCCGGCACGATGGCGGCGATGCGCGCGGCTTCATACCCCGTCTCGTCCTCCGGCCCGCCCACCGGCACGATGGCGCGCAGGCCCAGCGCCTCAGCGCGCGGATCGGTGGCGGCGGCCAGCGCCACGGTGCGCAACTCCGCCTCGCCCTCGCCGCGCGCCGCGGCGACGCCCAGATCGCTGCGCAGCGTGATCTCGGCCTTGGCGCGCAGGCGGTAGAGCGAGAAGCGTTTGATGAGACCGTCGGCTTCGCTGGCCGGGGCGTCGATCAGCAAGCCGCCATCGCCATCATCGAAAATAATGAAATCGGCCAGCACCTTGCCTTGCGGGGTCAGGAGCGCGCTGAACAGGGCGCCGCCCGGCTCAAGGCCTTCGGGGCCGCGTGTGATCACGCGCTGGAGGAAGCTGCGCGCGTCGGCGCCGGTGATGGCGATGACGGCGCGGCCGGGCAGGGCGGTGAGGAAATCGGATGTCATGGCGGCATACTTGGCGCGCCCGCGCTCGCTTCACAAGGCCCGTGAGGCGCACCTTTGCGCCTCTGGCGCGGCGCGCGCGAACAGGCTAAGCCGCTCGGCCATGACGCGCATCCTGTTCATCACCGCCACGCGCATCGGCGACGCGATCCTGTTTTCAGGCCCGCTGGCGCATCTGGCGCGCACGTATCCCAATGCTGAAATCACCGTGGCGTGCGGCCCGCTGGCCGCGCCCCTGTTCCGCGCCGCGCCTTGCGTCGCCGAAATCATCGTCATGTCCAAGCGCAAAGGTGACGCGCACTGGCTGGATCTGTGGCGGCGCACGTCGCGGCGGCGGTGGGATCTGGTGGTGGATATGCGCGGCTCGCTCACCAGCTGG
>JAIUMW010000176.1 GCA_022565365.1 Oceanicaulis sp. | reverse complement strand
TATCGACGCCATCAGCGCCGATTACGGTTTTGCCCCGACCACCACCATCGCAGACGGCCTGCCTCGCTTTGCGCGCTGGTTCAAAGCCTGGCGGGCCGGCGAGGCGTCAAGCTGGCGTTACTGACGCGCACAGGGCTCGCTTCGGCGCGCGGCTTCTGGCAATGACATGAGGCAAACCTGCCCGGAGACGCCCCATGACCGACACCCCTGCCCGTTCCGTTATCGATCTTATCGGCAATACGCCGCTGGTGCGCCTCAACCGCGTGTCGGACGCCACCGGCTGCGAGATTCTGGGCAAGGCGGAGTTTTTGAACCCCGGCGGATCGGTGAAGGACCGCGCGGCTCTGGGCATAATCCGCGACGCAGAGCGGTCCGGTGCGCTGAAACCCGGCGGCACGATTGTGGAGGGCACGGCGGGCAATACCGGCATTGGCCTGGCCATGGTGGGCCGGGCGCTGGGCTACCGCGTGGTGATCGTGTTCCCGCGCACCCAGTCGCGCGAGAAGGCCGCCGCCATCCGGCTGATGGGCGCCGAGCTGATCGAGGTGGACGCCGTCCCCTACGCCAATCCCAATCACTATGCGCGCTATTCAGGCCAGCTGGCGCAGGAGATGAATGCGTCCGAACCCCGTGGCGCCATCTGGGCCAACCAGTTTGACAACACCGCCAACCGGCGCGTCCATGCCGAGACCACGGGGCCGGAAATCTGGACCCAGACCGGCGGCAAGGTCGACGCCTTCGTGGCCGCCGTCGGCTCTGGCGGCACGATTGCGGGCGTGTCGGACTATCTCAAGAGCCAGAAGCCCGATGTGCGCATCGTGCTGGCCGATCCCGGCGGCGCGGCGCTGTACGGGTATTACGCCCATGGCGAGCTGAAAGCCGACGGCAATTCCATCACCGAAGGCATCGGCCAGAGCCGGATCACGAAAAATCTTGAAGGCGCGGTGATCGATGACGCCTTCCGCATCCCCGCCGAGGAAGCACTGGAAATTCTCTACGATCTGGTGCTCGACGAGGGCCTGTGCCTGGGCGGCTCGGCGGGGATCAATATCGCCGGCGCCGTGCGCATGGCGCGCAAGTTGGGGCCGGGCCACACCATTGTGACAATCCTGTGCGACCACGGTTCGCGCTATCAGTCCAAGCTCTACAATCCCGACTTCCTGCGCGAAAAAGGCCTGCCCACGCCGCCCTGGCTGGAGGGGTAGGCCCTACCGGAACGGCGGCGCATACAGCAGGCCGCCTTCATTCCATTGCGCGTTCAGGCCGCGCTCCAGGCGCAGGGGCGACTGGGCGCCGAGATGGCGGGCGAACAGCTCGCCATAATGCCCGCGCGCGGTGATGGCGTTGAGGGCGAAGTCCGCGTCCAGCCCCAGCCCCTCGCCCATGGCGCCTTCAGCGCCCAGCAGGCGGCGCACGACAGGACTGCGGGCGGTATCGCGCAGCTCGCGCGCATTGGCGGCGGTGACGCCGTATTCCTCGGCCGTGATCAGGGCGTGCAGCACCCAGCGCGCCGCTTCGGCGAAGCGCGGATCGCGCGCGGCCACCACCGGGCCCAGCGGCTCCTTGGAGATCACGTCGGGCAGGATGACATGGGCGTCCGGCTCGGCCAGCGCCCGGCGCAGGCCCGCCAGCGCGGACACATCGGCGGTGACCACATCGCAGCGCCCGGCCTCGAACGCCTCGCGCGCCGCCAGCGGGGTCTCGGCGAGAACGGGCGTGATGTTTATCCCGTAAGTCTCTGCAAAGTCAGTGAGATTGAGAACCGTCGTGGTGGCCGCCTGAACGCAGATGCGCGCGCCGTCGAGCTCGCGCGCGCTGGCGACGCCCAGATCGGCCGGCGCCAGAAAGCCCTGCCCGTCATAATAATACGTGCCCGCAAACGTGACCTTCATCCGCGCCGCGCGCGTGAAGGTCCAGCTGGTGGAGCGCAGGAGGATATCCACCCGCCCCTCCTCCAGCGCCGGCAGGCGCTCGGCAGAGGTCAGGGGCACAAAACGCACCCGGTCGGCATCGCCCAGAAAGGCGGCGGCATAGGCATGGCACAGATCGATCTCGAAGCCGCGCCAGCGCCCCTCTGCGTCTTGTTCCGCGAAGCCGGCCAGGCCCGTATCCACGCCGCACACCAGCACGCCGCGCTCACGAAGTTCGGCGAGCCCGGAGCCCATCGCCTCGAACTGGCTCTGGGACACGGTGAAGCCCATGGCGAACGCTGCCGCGGCCCGCGCCAGGCGGCGCGGTGCAAACAGGTCGAACAAAGACGCTGGCGTCATCGCTCCAACCACCCTAAACGCTGAAAAGGCCTTGTGGTGTAACCAAAGCGGAGCCCGGCGGCGACATGAAACGCGATACCCGACTCCTTCATTCAGGCCGCTGCGCCGATGACCCCCGTCTGGTGAACCCGCCGGTGCGCCGGGCCTCCACGGTTCTGGGCGAAAGCGCGCAGGCGCTCTACGCCCCGGCCTCGGGTGGCCACCACTATGGGCGCGGGGGGCTCAGCCCCAATGACGAGCTGCGCGCGGCCATCGCGGACCTCTATGGCGCCGACCATGTGGCGCTGGCGCCGTCGGGCCTGGCCAGCGTGGTTCTGGCCCTGCGCGCCGCCATTCAAGGCCCGGGCGAGGCGCTGATCACCGATTCGGTCTACAAGCCGGTGCGCCGCTTCTGCGATGAGGAACTACCGCGCCTCGGCGTCACGCCGCGCTATTACGATCCGCGCATGGGCGCAGACATAGCCGGCCTGATCACCCCGGCCACCCGCCTGATCGCGCTGGAAAGCCCGGGATCGCTGACCTTCGAGGTGCAGGACATCCCGGCCATCACCGCCGCCGCGAAAGCCGCCGGCGTGCCCACCGTGATTGACGACACCTGGAGCGCAGGCTGGCTGATGAACCCGCTGGCGCTGGGCGTGGACTACGCCGCCCAGGCCCTGACCAAATATGCAGGCGGGCATTCCGATTTCCTGATGGGTTCGGTGGCCGCAAGCGGCGAGGCCGCCAACCGCCTGAAATCACAGGAAACGGTCAACGGCTTACACGTCTCGCCCGACGACGCCTTCCTGTGCCTGCGGGGCCTGCGCACCCTGCCCCTGCGCATCGAGCGCTCGGGACAGGCTGGCCTCGACCTCGCCGTACGCCTCGACGCCCATCCGCGCGTGGGCCGCGTCCTCCACCCCGCCCTGCCCTCCAGCCCCGACCACGCGCTCTATGCGCGCCAGTTCACCGCCCCCGCAGGCTGCTTCGCCTTCACGGTGGCCGGCGCCAGCCAGGCTGAGGGCGAAGCCATCGCCGAGGCCTGCCAGCTCTTCGCCATGGGCTTTTCCTGGGGCGGATTTGAAAGCCTGATCCTCCCCTGCGACCGTCAGATCATCCGCACCGCGGTTCCGTGGCAGGCCGACGGCGCGCTGCTGCGCCTGTCAGTGGGCCTGGAAGACGTGGAGGATTTGTGGGCGGACCTGGAGGCGGCGCTGGGGGGTTAGGCTGCGCTGGCGACCCTGGCAGGACTCGAACCTGCAACCGTCGGATTAGAAGTCCGGTGCTCTATCCAGTTGAGCTACAGGGCCGTTGCGCGCTGATCGGTGCGCGCCGGTGAAGGCTTTAACCCGTTTGCGGGCGGGATCGCAATCGAAAGCGAGGCTGAAATCAGACCCTGTCAGTACGGCTCTAGTGCGACCACGGTTCCTTGCGCTCGAAGGCGAAATTGCCGGCATAGGTCTTGATGCGGCGCGGGGTTTCGCGCGCTTCGAACACCTGGAAGGGGATGGCGTGGCGTTTGGCGTAGGCCACCGCCTCGTCGCGGGTTTCGAAATTGAGGCGGATCTGGCGCCGTGTGTCGCTGGATGAGGCCCACCCCATCAGCGGGTCCGGGCGCTTGGCCATGGACGGAATGAATTCCAGCACCCAGCCATGGGTCTTGGCCCGGCCGGACTGCATCGCGGTTTTCGCCGGACGATAGATTTTGGCGAACATCGAAACGGTCTCCAAAATTCATCCCGCGCCTTGCGGGAAAGATGGTCGGGGCGGCCGGATTCGAACCAGCGACCCTCTGGTCCCAAACCAGATGCGCTACCAGGCTGCGCTACGCCCCGAGGAAGCGGGGTTTACGCGCGCGCGCCCCGCCGCGCAAGCGGCCCGCGCGTGCGATCACGCTTTATCTCAGCGGCTATCCCTGTCCTCGCCGTCATCCTCGCCGTCATCGGCCGGCTCGTCTTCGCCCGATTCATCGCCAGGCTCGTCGCCCGGTTCATCACCGGTTTCATCTTCCCCCGGCTCGCCATCGCCGCCGCCGGCCGCCGGATCGGCCTCCGGCGCCAGCTCAGGCTCGTCGGTCACTTCATTGCCGAACAGGGCGTGGCGCACGATGTCGCCCGGCGTGATGCCCAGCTCGGCCGAGCGTCCGGCATTAATCTCCAGCACGCTGAGCACCGGGAAATCCGACAGCAGCTGGCGGCGCGACATGGGCTGGGCGTGGGCGATGATTTTGGCGATTCGCCCGTCGCGGCGAATGTAGAGAATATCCAGCGGGATCAGCGTGTTCTCCATCCAGATGGAGACGATCTGCTCGCGCTGGAAATCAAACAGCATGCCGGCATCGGGATCGAGCGACTCGCGATGCATCAGGCCGCGCTGGCGCGCCTCATCACTGGCGGCGACCTCCACGGTCAACTCGACCGGCCCTTCAGCCGTTTCGACGACAACGCGGTCCGGCCCGCCAAACACCACCACCGCGTCAGGCGCAGTGGGATCGGCGTGGGCGCAGGCGGCGGTCAGGATCAGCAGCGCGGTGAAGGCGCCGACGAAACGGGAAAAGGCGGGTGCGATCTGGATCATGGATGGGAAGCTAGCCTCGCGCCGCGCGCGACGCAATCGGTGTTGCGCTGATGGCCAGGCAGGCGCTGCAGGCGTGTGCGCTGCACAAAACCGCTTGCCTGCGCGGCGCGTACGGGTTTGTTAGCGCGCGACAGCCGGTACGCCGCCACAAGAGGACGCAACACATGCGCATTGAAGCCATCGCCATCGGGGAGAACCCGCCCGAAGACATCAATGTGATCATCGAGGTGCCCTATGGCGGCCAGCCGGTGAAGTATGAGCTGGACAAGAAATCGGGCACGCTGTGGGTGGACCGCTATCTGCACACGCCCATGCGCTATCCGTGCAATTACGGCTTCATCCCCCACACCCTGTCCGAAGACGGCGATCCCATCGACGTCATGGTGCTGGGCCAGCCCGAGCTGGTGCCGGGCTGCGTCATGCGCGCGCGCCGCATCGGCGTGCTGGTGATGGAGGATGAAAGCGGCCAGGACGAGAAAATCCTCGCCGTGCCGCACACCAAACTCACCCCGCTCTATGACGAGATGAAGACCTATACCGACGTGCACCAGGCGCAGATCGCGCGCATCACGCACTTCTTCGAGCACTACAAGGATCTCGAACCGCGCAAATGGGTGAAGGTCCAGGGCTGGTACGGGGTGGAGCGCGCACGCGAAATGATCCTGGCCTCCATCGAGCGGGCCAAGGCGGAGGGCTGACCTCCCGCGCCTCGCCGCCCTCCCCGTCCGCCTGCTGAAGCTCGCCCTCGCCTCATCGCCGCCCGCGTGGTGTGATCTGCGCATGTGACAGTGATGTGAGGAGACGAACCCTGTGAAGCGCGTCATCGAAGTACCTGTGGACACCCTGCCCGGCGACCCGGTCGAAGCCTATGTAAATCCAGATTTCATGGGCTCGCCCGACGCCAGGCCGCTACGCATCCTGGCCGAATATCTCTACCCCAAGCGCCAGTTTGAAAAACACAATATCGACGACACCATCCTGTTCTTCGGTTCAGCCCGCATTCCCAGCGGCGAGGACGCCAAGGCTGCGCTGGAGACGGCCAAGGCCGCCGGCGCCGCCCCGGCGGCGGCTGACCGCGGCGTGTTCATGTCGCAATATTATGCCCAGACCCGCGAGCTGGCGCGCCGGCTGACCGAATGGTCCATGGGGCTGGAGGATTGTCAGGAGCGCCGCTTCGTCGTGTGCACTGGGGCCGGGCCGGGCATCATGGAGGCGGCCAATCGCGGCGCCCATGATGCGGGCGGCGAGACGGTGGGCCTGGGCATCACCCTGCCCAAGGAAGAGACCAACAACCCCTATGTGACGCCGGACCTCAATTTCGAGTTCCACTACTTTTTCACGCGCAAATTCTGGTTCCTCTATCCGGCCAAGGCGCTGGTGCTGATGCCGGGGGGCTTTGGCACGCTGGACGAATTGTTCGAAACGCTGACCCTCCTGCAGACCAAGAAGATGAAAAAGCGCCTGCCCGTGGTGCTGTTCGGGGCGGAATACTGGGACAAGGTGCTCAATCTGGAAGCGCTGGCCGATTTCGGATCGATCAACCATGCCGACCTCGACCTCAT
>JAIUMW010000175.1 GCA_022565365.1 Oceanicaulis sp. | reverse complement strand
TTGGAGTAGCGCTCCAGCGTGATCTGGTCGCCGAAGATCTCCACATGGGTCCAGAAGGTACGCTGGGTATTGTCCACCGCACCGATGCGCACCACGCTGCTGTCTTCCAGCGGCTGGCCCTGGTCCTCGTGGCCGATCACCAGCCGCTCGAAATCGCTGCCGAACAATGCGAGCTCGCTGGCCCGGATCAGCAGATGGCTGGTTGCGCCGCCCTCGAGCGGCGGCTGCGCCACCTCGATCGGTCGACCAAGATCCGTGGGCCGCAGCACGGCCTCGCCAGTCCCCTCGATCGCCCCGTTGTGCGGCAACGTGATGCGATCCGCCTCGATCAGCAGGTCCCCGCCACCTTCGAGCTCGATGGAGGCGCTGGACTCGGCGAAGCTGACGATCTCCGCACCGTTGATGATCAGGCTGCCGCCATCCTGCAGGTTGATGCCGTCCTCGAACCGGACCGTGCCGGTGGCGTTGATCACCAGATCACCGCTCAGGTTGACGCTCTGTTCAAAGGTGACGTTGTTGGCTGCTTCCACGTGCAGCCCGTCCAGGCGATCGTCGCCACCGATGCTCGTGAGCACCTCGATGTTGCCACCGTTCTGCGCATCCAGGGTCAGGGTATCCGAACCAGACTCCCCGGCCCCGCGAATGAAGCGCGAGAAGGTGTCGCTGCCCAGCACGATGTTGCCGGCACTGCCGTCGGTGCCGGCAGTCAGGGTGATATCGCCGTCCACCACGAACGAATCGTCCAGTTCCATCAGCTCGCCACTGGCAGTGATGTCATCGGAAATCGTGGTCGTATTGCCGGAACCCAGCAGATAGACATTGCCATCCACCAGCAGGGCCTGCTGAACGAAGACCTCGCCGCCTTCACCGGGTGCCAGCAGAGACAGGTCGTCATGGAACTGGACCGGGGTAGTGTCTCCGTCACCGTTGCCCATGATGTAGATATGCGACGAACCTTCCATGGAGCCGATCACGATCTGGCCGAAGCCGGCCTCGAGCCTTGCCAGCTCTTCTGCCGACAGGCCCAGCGCACCGTTCCCGTTGGTGCTCTGACCGTTACCGCCGAGCACGATCTCGCGGGTTGGATCCAGCGGACGGATGCTCAGTTCGGCACCGGCACTGCGCACGCTGGAGTCCAGATGAATGACGTTGCCGATGAGCCGCAGGTTCTCGCCGCCCGCGTCCATGGGCGCCGAGATGGTCTGTTCGTCTCCCAGTGACGACACGCCGGTGGAACCGCCGCGACTGCCGGTCTCGGACCGATCAGCGCCGACCACGGCGCTGTTACCGGTCGTCAACAGACTGACATCGGCGCGCTCCGAGCTGGAAACCGCAATCTCGCGGGCATCGACGACCATGGCCAGCGGGCTGAACTCGCGATCCTCGAACCCCTGGCCGATTTCGGTCCGGGCTTCTATCGACAGGCGTCCGTCCCCTTCGATGCTCAGGAACACGCCGCCGCCTTCACGCAGCACGGTGCTGTTGTTGATGCTGCGGGTAGCCATCTCGCTGTCAGTCATGCCGGTCACGGTGATCCGGCCAGTCGCTTCCTCGACAGCCACGTAGCCACGCAGCATGGCCCACTCGATGTCTTCGTGGAACTCGCCGTCCTCGTCGAGCAGCCACTGCTCGCGGGCCTGATCGGGATCATTGATGACAGCACCATCGGTGGCGATCAGGCGGATATCACCGTCACCACTCACGCGCACACCATCGGCAAGAACCAGATCGCTCTGCTCCCCGGTCAGGGTGATGTCGCCGTCGCCCGTCAGCTCGACCATGGCATCGGTGATCAGCTGGCCCGCGCCGGCATACACGTCCAGTTCGGCGCTGGCACTGACGATGCCGGCGCCAGTGATACCGATATTGCCTTCGAAGGTCGAGACTGAAGTGATGCCGCCCTCACCGGCGTTGAAGATCCGCTCGATCATCAGGTCGCCGTGATTGCGGAAAGAGATATCGCCGCTGGTACCGGTGTTGACCAGATCGACGCTTGCCACCGCGATATCGAGTTCATCGCCATCGTTGGCGATGCCGTCCACGGCGGTCATGACCAGGTCCGCGTTAACCGCGATGATGTCCAGGTCGCCATTGCCGGCATCGATCAGCTCGCCACCGGTGGTCACCACCAGATCGCCCGACGCCTCCGTGCGCAGCTTGCCAAGTTGCAGGTCGCCACCGGCCTCGAGCGCAATCTGCCCACTGCTGGCACGGATGAAGGTATCCGCATCCATGATCAGATCGCCGCCGGCCTCCAGATTCACCAGCCCGGAGGGCGAGTCGATGGAAGCGGCGGGCGCGAAGTGCAGCAGGTCGTCCGCATGGAGTTCGACTGGTCCGGTATCGCTGTAGAGCGCGTGTTCCACGATCAGCGAACCGCCACCCTCGGCGCGCAGGTCGAGCACGCCACTGCCGGTCACGCCGACTTCGGATTGCAGGTGCACGTCACCCTGGTTACGCAGCTCCACGGCGCCACCACCGGTGTGCAGCTGCTCCACCACCAGCGTTCCCTGGTTGTCCAGGTCCACTGGTCCGGTTGTTTCGAGATGCAGGCGACCGGTCTGGATCAGGCCGCTCACGGCACCGCCAGCCTCGATGTCCATGCGTTCGACCGCGGCCATGTCTCCGCTGAAGCCGGACGAGTACTCGAAGGTCACGTCACCGGTCGCGCGGATGGTGAGGTCACCGACATCGCCGCTGAAGTCGCGCAGGGTCAGATCGCCGTCAACCACCAGGCGCACGTCGCCGCCGTTGTTCTCGAGGCTGTTGACGACCAGGTCGTCGTCCTGGCTCACCGTCAGGTTGCCGGCACCCGTCATCTCCACGTTGATCTCGTTGACCATGCTGGTGACGGTCAGCTCGTCCCGGGATTCCAGGTTCAGCTCGCCGGCAGTGATTTCGCCGCCCAGGGCAATGCCGCCCTCGCGGGCATACATGTCTATGGTGCCGCCACCCACATCCATGTCGGACACGACCACCACATCGCCCGCTTCACTGCCGAGCACGATGTTCTCGCCGGAATGCACCGGCAGTGCGACCACCACCAGATTACCTTCCGCCTCGACGCCGAAGGCGCCCGGATCACGCTCCGGGACGATCAGCACGTAGTCGCCGTCCACTTCCAGCAGCGAATCTCCAGACGTCAGGCCGGTATCTTCGGCAATTGCATTGAAATCGAAGGCGGAGTCGGCCTGCTCTGCCGTAAGCGTGATGGTGCGCCCGGAATGAGACGCCTCCACACCCACGTCTGCCGCGTCGATCGCGCTCGCAAGGGCACCGAGTACCGAATTCCAGTCATCACCCACGCCATCCTGATCGGGCTGGGCCTGGAACCGCTCGCCACCAATGGTGATCTGGTAGCGCACGGTCGGGTCCGGGTCTTCGCCAGCCGATCCGAAGGTCGCTTCGCTGACCTGCTGGGCGGAGCTGCCTGCTTCCTGCAGGGGAACGCCCGGGTTGTTGCCAAGCGCGTTGGAGACGCTCTGGGTTGTCGTCCCGACGATGGAAACGTTCTCGAGCTGGAATGCCGTGTTGATCTCGACCGCATCCAGCTGAAGTGTGCGTGCACCGGCATCCACCGTCACATCGAGATCCAGGTCCTCGCTGTTGTTGATCAGGTACTCGAACGCACCGAGTACCGAACCGGCAGTGCGCGTCACCGTCGAATCGTCGATTTCCGCGCCCACATCAACGCGGAGCTGAACGCCATCGATATCGATCGAGAAGGAATCGCCGTCCTCGAAAGCGACCGGATCGAACTCCACAAGACTTTGCTGCTTGCGATCTTCTCCAGCCGGCTGGCGTTCCACCACATCCCAGACACCGTCGGAGATGGCCAGCCAGGCCTTCTCGACGTTCAGCGTGCCGCTGCCACCAGAAATCTCGAGGCCCGACGAGGTCGTTTCGACACTGTAGCCATCAGCGCTGATCGCATCAGCCAGATCGTCGAGCACCTGATCGAACGGGGTGCTGTCGACACTGAACCGGCGCACGTCATCCGAGCTCAGCAGCGGCGACGCGTTGCCCGCCCCCGACTCCTGGCTGGGCTGGATCGCGGCGAAGAAATCCTCCGTCGTGGTGGAGGCAATGATGCTCAGGGTATTGGCGTCGGTATCGGCTTGGACCTCAAGCGACCAGTCACGGGCATCGGGGTCTTCGCCGAAGTCTTCGCTGATCTGGCTTTCAAGCGTCTCCAGAGCCTCGGTCATGCCGGACACCTGCTGACCGTAGTCACCGGCACCCACCTGCACCCGATAGCTGCGATCGCCGACCCGAACCTCGATGACCTCGCCCGAGCTGAGGCTGCCACTGCCGAACTCGATCACCGTGCCCGTGACGGCATCGCGAGCCTCTTCCAGGGTGACATCATCCGTGTTCAGCATGTCTGCATCAGAGAGCGCGATATCCGTACCGGCACTGGTGTCCACATCGAAGGGAACACTTCCCGCGTCGGCCGCTTCGATGATCTGTTCGCGGAATGCTCCCGCCAGGCTTGTGGAGTTGCTGGTGTCGTCGGCGAGATAGAACGCAGTGAAGCTCTCCTCACTGCCGAGATCCGGATCCGTGTACTCGATGGTCAGGGTATAGCTGTGGCCGCTGCGCACATCGACGCTGCCGGTCTGGATGATGAAGTCATCCGAGCTCGTGCTGAAGTTGAGTGAGACTTCTTCCGGTTCCGGATCCACTTCCGGCAGTTCGAGTGACGGCGTCGTCCCGGAGTCGGTTTCCTGCAGGCCGCTGGCGCGGTACTCGGTACCGTTGATCACCACGACGATGTCGTCAGTGAAGTCATCGCTGCCACTGAAGTCAGCGAAGTCGATCACCGCGTTGCCCGGATCCGCTGAGGTCACGCCATTGTTGCTGAGCGCGCCGATGGGACTCGCATGAACGGGGCCCAGTTCGAACGGCGTGTTGTCTTCACTGGCGGTCAGCTGCACCACACCGAGATCATCAGTCTGGGCAGGTGCGAGGTTCTCCAGTTCGATCGCGCCACCTTCGCCGGCCGTGATCATGTCGTCCAGAACGGTGAACAGCCCGTTCCAGAAATTCTGGGATCCGCCCGCCGTCAGCTCACGCGCTTCGGCGGAGCCAATTTCGCTGGCCAGCGCTTCGACCAGATCGAAGACTTCGTCCAGGTCGTCGTTGTCGACTGATACCTCGTGAGTATCGCCACCCAGGGTCAGGGTGTAAGTCGCCTCACGGGCATCGTCGACGAAGCGCACATCGTTGAACGAGAGCACCCGCTGATCGCTTTGTCCCGTGGTGCTGGAGCGGATCGTGCCAGGGGATTCGACAGCGGTAATCTCGGCATCCACGGAGATGTCTGCGTCGGTCGCACCCCGCAGAATGCTCAGGATCTCGCCATCGGCAACCGCGTGATAATCGTCATGATCGTCAATATCGGCTGCCAGGCCTGCGACGATCTGCGCCAGCGACTCATCTCCCGCCGCGTAGGTGAACACCTGATCATCGATCTCGACCGAGTAACGACCGTCTTCGACTGCATCCAGGCTGGACAGGTCCAGATCACGCGCAGTGGAGTAGACAACCGAACTCAGACCGGAAACATCACTTGCCGCGCCCGTATCAACTGAAACGTTGCTGAGAAAGACATCCTGATCGTCGACGCGCAGCTCGGTATCACTGGGTCGGCTGACATCATCATCGTCGAACTCTGCCTTGAAACTTGCCTCGAGTTCGTCGACAAGGTCGGCAAGGTCCTGCCCTTCCTCGGCAACCACCGAGATAGTCCCGCCCGACACATTGGCTATGACGTTTACGGCCAGTTCGACTCCGGGCGCCACGTTGACGTCGCCGAAGTCGAAAGTCCTGCCGACAAAATCGCTTCCGTCGTAATGCGGTTCTGTTTCAGCACTACCCGGATCGAAGTCACTGACCTTGACCTCGACATCAAGCTCTCCGGCGCCTTCAGCAAGCTCGATGACCGCTCCGTCTGCCGAAGCTTCGAAATCGTCAGCCTGACTGGCAAGGCGGGCCGCAATATCCGAGATGTCATCATCGTTTCGCGCGAAGGTTTCGAACTCGTCGGACCCCACTTCCAGCGTATAAATGACACCTGGCTCGACGGACAGGGAAGACAGATCGATCGTGCGCAGGGTATCGGCGCTGGCGTCCTGAACGTCCACGCCACTCAGTCCGTCGATCTCGCGCACGGTCTCCAGTTCGAGGCCGACAAACGCATCGTCGGACAGGTTCTCGATGATCAGGTCCCAGTTGTCGCCATTGCGCGCCGTATAGGCATTGCCGTTGATGGTGATGGTGTAGTCGATGTCGTCCTGTACTTCATGGAACTGGATGCGATTGATCTGAGGCTGGGTCACGCCGGCCTCGACCACCGGCTCCTGCCAGCCTTCGTCCACCGCAAAGCG
>JAIUMW010000174.1 GCA_022565365.1 Oceanicaulis sp. | reverse complement strand
GCCGCCATGCCGGGTCACCCCCGTACCATTGGCGGCCGCGCGCGCCTGGATCCGCCTGGTCAGCTGGGTAACCCCGCCATCGGCCAGGGGCAGGGGGCCGTCCGCGGGCGCGGGCGCCGTCTCCAGCGCCAGCCCGCTGACATCAAAGTCCAGCATGAACGGTTCGAGATGGCTGTGGTGGTCATTGATGTGCAGGATGGTCAGCGTATACGGCTCGGCCTCGCCAGCCGCAGGCCCGCGCGCGTCCGGCGCGTCACAGGCGGCGAGCGTCAGGCAAAGGGCGCCAGTGATCCAGGTCCCCAAACGCATGGCGTATCCCCCATCAATCCAGATTGCCTGCGCTCCCTACCACAGGCTGGATCAGCCCGGAATGCGCCGTATGCCGGTTTTCAGTTTGCCTCCGTGTGCTGCACTGCCGCACAGTGAAGGCTCCCGCCAAGCGAGTCGCGTCCATGTCTATGTCCGCCCAAGCCCTCTCCCCTGATCTTGAAACGGCCCTGGCTCAGGTCTGGCGCTGGCACGATGCCGGGCTGGACGGGATATTGCGCACGCCCTTCCTGCGCGCCGACCGGATCGGAGAGGCGCTGGGGTGTGAGCTTTGGGTCAAGCTGGAAACCCTGCAGCACACCGGATCATTCAAGGAGCGCGGGGCGCTGGCCCGGCTCATGAGTCTCACGATGCCTGAGCGCGAGGCCGGCGTGGTGGCCGCGTCGGCGGGCAATCACGCCCAGGGCGTGGCCCGCCACGCGGCCCGTTTGGGCATACGCGCCGTGATCGTGATGCCGCGTGGCACGCCCATCGTAAAGGTTCAGAAAACCGAAGGGCTCGGCGCCGAAGTGGTGATCGCGGGCGACAGCTATGACGAAGCCCAGGCGCGCGCCGGGCGGCTGGCCGAGGAGCAGGGCCTCACCCTGATCCATCCTTTTGATGATCCGTGGGTGATCGCGGGCCAGAGCACGATTGCGCGCGAGATGCTGGCCGAGCAGGGTGATCTGGATGTGATCATCGCGCCGGTGGGCGGGGGCGGGCTGTTGTCAGGCCTGGCGCTGGCGGCACGCGCGGCCAGACCCGATATCGAGATCATCGGCGTGCAGGCCGCGCTTTACCCGTCCATGGCCAACCGGCTGAGCGGCCAGGATCATCCGGTCGGCGGCAGCACGCTGGCTGAAGGGATTGCGGTCAAGGCGCCCGGGGATATCACTGCCGCACTCCTGTCATCGCTGGCCATTGACCTCATCCTGGTTGGCGAGCCCGCGCTGGAGCGGGCGCTTTATCTCTATCTCACCGAAATGAAGGTGCTCGCCGAGGGCGCGGGCGCGGCGGGCCTCGCCGGGGTGCTGGAGCAGCCTGAACGCTTTCGCGGGCGCAAGGTCGCCACCGTGTTGTGCGGCGGCAATATTGATACGCGCCTTCTGTCGTCGATCTTGTTGCGCGGGCTGGTGCGGTCGGGACGCATGGCGCGCCTGCGCATCGAGCTGATCGACGTGCCAGGCCAGCTGGTCAAGGTGTCCACCGTGATCGCGCAGGAGCAGGGCAATGTCATCGACGTGGCCTATCACCGCGTCTTCTCCGACTTGCCAGCCAAGGTCACCTATATCGACATCTCGGTGGAGGCCCATGACCGCGCTCATATGGAGCGCATCCTCGCCGCCGTGAAAGGCGCCGGGTTCAAGGTTGAGATTGCGGCTTATTAGGCCCTCTCGCTGCCGGGCGTGCGGGTCGTCTTGCCTGGTCCCTGAACGCACAACGGCCCGCCGGATTGCTCCGGCGGGCCGTCTGATTATGGACTGATCGTCCTGGATTAGTTCAGGTTGATCAGGACTTCCACACGCCGGTTGAGCGGCTCGCGCACGCCGTCCGGAGTTGCAACGGCCGGGCGGGATTCGCCGTAGGCGTTGATGGAGATCGCGCCCTGGGGCACGCCCAGGCGGACCAGCTCGTCACGGACCGCACGAGCGCGGCGCTCGGAGAGGCCCACGTTGTAGGCGGCCGAACCGGAGCGGTCGGCGTGACCATCGACGCGGACCGCCGCGACGCCGCAATTGCGGGCGGAGCTGATGGCCGAGTTGATGACGTTGCGCGACTGATCGGTGACATTGGAGCGATCCCACTCGAAGTACACCACGAACTCGGCATCCTCACACGCCGGCGGAGGCGGAGGCGGCGGCGGAGGCGGCGGCGGGGGCGGCGGCGGCGGAGGCGGGGGCGGAGGCGGCGGGGGAGCCGCCGGCGCGCCGAAGCTGTAGCGCAGGCCGGCCCACAGCTCGTGGCCGGACAGATTGCCGACATTCACGCCATCATAGCGCGTCGAGCCGTAACCGAAATAACGGTACTCGGTGTCGAGCGTGATGCGCTCGGTCACCGGCCAGGCGATGCCCGCGATGCCCTGATAGGCCACCGACAGATCCTTGTCGCGCGCTTCGATATAGCGCGGATCACCCGGAATGATCGAGCCGACCGGACGCGTGCCGGTGTTCCAGCCGCCCAGCGATCCGTAGGACTGGACGAAACCGATGCCCGCGCCGAAATACGGACGCCATTCGCTTGCAAAATCGAATTCGTAGAGAACGTTCAGCATCGCGGTCCAGGCGTGGAACGAGGAGTAGCTGTCCTCGTAAGCGCCGATGGAGCCGGTGTTGTTGTAGCGGTGGGCGACTTCGCCCTCGATACGCCAGTTGTCGGCCAGGTGGTAGCCCAGCGCCAGTTTCTGGCGCCAGTTGCCCTCGCCGCGAATCGTGCCGCCGTTCGCAGCGCCGCCCAGGGCGCCGGAAACTTCGGTCGACTCCGGCGTGCCATAACCAATTGCACCGCTCAGATACCAGCCCTCATTGGCGGCCGCCATTGACGGTACGCCGAGGACCAGTGCCAGAGCCGCAGCAGAAAGCAAATGGGTTTTCATGCCTTGGATCCTTCATAGTGATTGAACTCCCGCACCTTATCGCGCGGAAATGTGACAGCTTTAACCCTTCCATTGCAGTGCAGCACAAAACCTCGCCGCACTGTGTCTCTGGTGCACCAGTGCCTCTGGCGCCGGAATGGGTCAGCCTTCGGTTTCGATGCGGATGGTCTCGTCGCCAATGTTCATCTCGAACGTATTGGTCTGGCTGTCGCGCCAGATCGCGTATCCGACAGCGCCGATGACGACCAGCGCGACGCCGAGCACGATGTAGACGACGGGTTTGGAGGTTCTCATGATCTCCCCTTCCATGTTTCTTTACCAAAACGTAGAGTCGCACGGTCGGCCGCTACGGGCAAATCATGCTCCCCCCCTTACAATCTGCGCCAATTTGCATCCACAAGGGCGCCTGTCAGCTCTGGAGTGCGCGCAGGCAACCCAGCTCCGGCCTAATTAACGCCGGTGGTCAGGCCGCGGTTCCATCCCGGCGGGCAGGTCAAACCCGGCAAGCCGCGCGCGCCGATGGCGCCGGGTCTAGTCCTCCCCGCACCAGGGCGCGTCCGGCGGGTCGACGGGCGTTGTCAGGTCAAACTCGGCGTGGAAGGCGCGTTCAGTGCCCACCCGGCGCACGTGGTAGACGAATCGCTCGCCAGGATGGATCTCCATCAGCCAGACATTCTGCCAGCTGGTGGGCAGGCGCGCCGTGGTGACATGGTCGCCGGGGAATATCTGGCCGAAATCTGACCCCGGCGAAACCGTCACCCCGCCATATTGGGTGGCTTCCTCCTCGCGGCCGTCCTCATAGCGGTGGTCATGGCGCAGCTCGATGGCGCCGTCCGCGTGGCGGGTCAGCACCCAGGTGCGCGAGAGATTGTCTCCGACGACGAAGGGAATGCGGATGCGGTCCGGCTCGCAGGCGCGCACATGCATGACGAGGCGCTGGCCAGACAGGCTGTCATCACCTTCGGGCGCGCGGTGCAGCTCGCCTTCAAAGGCCTGCCCGCACAGGGCTTCCAGACGCTCCCACCAGGCGTCTGCCGGGATGGCGTCTGCGGCGGCGGGGGCGGTCTGGACGAGCAAGGCGGCGAGGGCGGCGGCGGACAGCGTCATGGCGGGTCTCCTTGATGTGTGATCGGGGGCAGAGTGAAGGCTGGCGGCAGAAACTCCAAATCAGGCGATGAATTGAGGTTCACACCGCGCGCTGGCGCACTAACCTCACTTGCATCAGTGAGGCCCGCAAAGAGGCCGGACTGACCCAGGGGAGGATTTGTCCGTGACCGTTGAAACCCATCCGCCTGCCGCGGCGCCGGCCGCGCCTGCGCCTTTGGCCAAACCTGCGCGCGCCTATGCGCTGGGCGTGTTGCTCGTCATCTACATCTTCAATTTTCTCGACCGCCAGATCGTCAATATCCTGGCCGAGCCCATCAAGAATGATCTGGGCCTCGCCGACTGGCAGATCGGGGTGATGGCCGGCTTCGCCTTTGCGGTCTTCTACACGGTGCTGGGCATTCCCATCGCACGCTATGCCGAGCGGGCCGACCGGGTGAAGATCATCTCGGTCGCTGTGGCGGTGTGGAGCGCCTTCACCATTTTGTGCGGGCTGGCGGGCAATTTCGTCCAGCTTCTGGCGGCGCGAATCGGGGTGGGCGGGGGCGAGGCGGGCTGCACGCCGCCGGCCCATTCACTGATCTGCGACTATACGCCGAAGGAAAAGCGCGCCTCGGCGCTGGCGCTCTACTCCATGGGCATCCCGCTGGGATCGCTGGCGGGCATGGTGGTGGGCGGCCTGATCGCTGACGCCTATGGCTGGCGGGTGGCGTTTTTCGTCGCCGGCGCGCCCGGGATTTTGCTGGCCCTGATCGCCTGGCTGACCCTGCCCGAGCCGCGCCGCAAGGGGATGCGCAAGATGACCGCTGCTTCGGCGGCTGACTCGCCTAGTATTCTCAACGCCATGACCGAGCTGCGCTCAAAGGCGTCCTTCTGGTGGATTTCCGCCGGGGCGGCGCTGGCGGCGATGATCGGCTATGGCCACATCACGTTCTACGGCTCGTTCTATCTCAGAAACCACGGCGAGGGGCTGGTCGCGATGGCCGCCCAGGTCAATGAGGTGCTGGGCGTCAGCTTCGGTCCTATCGGCTTTCTCGGCACCACGCTGGGCCTGCTGATCGGGATATGCGGCGCGGCGGGCACCTATCTGGGCGGTATCCTGGCCGACCGCTCGGCGCGGCTCAATCCGGCGGGCTACGCCATTGTGCCGGCGGTTGCTACAGCGCTGACCGTGCCGCCTTTCGTGGCGGCGATGCTGATACCCGGCGCTGGCGCCGCGCTGATGCTGCTGGCGGTCCCGGTGTTTCTGGGGGCGATCTGGTACGGCCCGGTCTTCGCAAGCGCCCAGAGCCTGGTGGAGCCGCACACCCGCGCCACGGCGGCGGCGGTGCTCCTGTGCATCATCAATCTGGTGGGGCTGGGCCTGGGCCCGGTCAGCGTGGGCGTGGTGAGCGATGTGCTCGGCGCCACTATGGGCGAAGCCGAGGGCCTGCGCTGGTCGATGGTGATTTTCGGCTTGGTGGCCCTGTTGTCAGCGGGCGCCTTCTTCATGGCGGCGCGCACGCTGAAAGCCGAGATCGTCAGCTAGCGGCGAGGCGGGCGGAGCTGAAACGCTCCGCCCGTCTGTCCGCCTTGCTGCGTGTCAGTCCCAGTCCAGCGGCGGATAGACGCGCCGGTTGAGCTCCACGATATGCCCGTCGGGATCGCGCAGCATGGACACCATGACCTGATAGGTCACGCCGTCGCCGGGATATTCGCGCATGGTGGGCTCGCTCATCACCCGCACGCCGGGGACTTCCGCCGCGGCGGGGAAGACCGTGTCGAGCTCGCTGGTGTTGAACAGGAGCACGATATCGCCGGTCTCAAAGCCGGTTTCCGGCACGGCGGGCGGCGGTGCGTCGGCGGCGTTCGCCAGCTGCCACAGGCCCAGCATGCCGATGCGGTCATCATTGGCTTTGAGGAGCACCAGGCGCGACTGGCTGGAGCCGTCCCGGCTGGTGATCATCTGGTCATAGGTGACGGTCATGCCCATGGCGTCGCGATAGAGCGCCAGCGAGGCGTCCAGATCGCGCACCAGCAAGGTGGTGCGGCGCAAATCCAGCGGATTGCGCTCTGTGGCGGCGGCAGACGGCTCCGCGGCCCCCGCTCGCGGCGCGTCATTGCAGGCAGCGAGCGACAGGGCGGCGAGCCCCGCAGCGATGATGGACAGCGTTTTCATGGCAACCCCCTTTGGCGTGGACATTACTCCACCCTGTCAAACACGTAACCGCCGCGCGCCGGGCCCCAGATGAGCGTGCCCTCGGCGTCGAAACCCCGGTCCCAGTTGGCGTGCCCTTGCGGCGTGTGGATGGAGCGCGACACCGTGCGCACTGCGCCGCGCAGGCCCGACGGGCAGGTGTCGAAATTCGACTGCCAGTAGCCGTGGGCGATGCGGTGCACCTCGCCCGAACAGCTCACCGCGCCCAGCT
>JAIUMW010000173.1 GCA_022565365.1 Oceanicaulis sp. | reverse complement strand
GCGCCGTGCGCCGCCACAGCTCATCACCGGTGCGCGCGTCGAGCGCCACGAAGAAACGTCCGCCGGTGTGGGCGAACAGCCGCCCGGCATCATAGCCGATGGAGCCGCCGAATGTCGGGGTCTGGCCCGAGCCGCCCATGAAGGGAATGCGCGATCCGCTCGGCGAGGTGCTACGCTCAGGGCGCACCTGGGTGCGCCAGTTTTCTGCGCCGGTGTCCAGCGAGCGGGCCGAAATCCGGCCATCTGCGTCCATGGCGTAGACGACGCCGTCAGAAATCACCGGACGCGCACGCACGCGCCGGTCGCGCGATGAGCCTGACCCGATATCCACGCGCCAGATACGGTTCAGCGCGCCCGAAGCGCGGGTGTGTTGCATGGCGTGGGTCGGAAAGCCGTCCGACTGGGGCCAGGCGCTGTTCACATAAGAGCGCGGCAGCGTCACCGGCTCGGCTGCGTCCGGCGCCACCAACCGGTCATCGAGCGCCAGCACAGGGATGCGCTGATCGCGCGGCGGCGCGGTGGGATCATCGCGCTCGGGGCCCGAGAAGGGATTGATGCGGCTGAGCTGCTCGCCTGCGCCGCACCCGGCCAGAGCGAGGCCCGCGCACAGGGTGAGCGTCAGGGGAAGCAATCTGGCAAGGCTCATCGCCCGTTCTCCTCATTGTCGGCGCCGGGCTCGCCGGCCTGCTCGCGCAGGCGCTGCAGAGCGTCAATCGGGTCTGCTTCGTCAGATGACGGTGCGCTTTCGTCCAGGACGCGGCGCAAGGCTTCAGGCAGTTCAGCGGGCGCTTCGTCGCCGGTGGCCAGCGGGTCGGCCTCGTCAACAGGCTCAGCCGGGGCGGCATCCTCGGCGATGGGCTCCGACAGCGCACCGGCCGGTGCGGTCTGGGCGATATAGGCCAGCGCCTCGCGGGCGCGCCGCTGCCCGCCGGGCGGCGCATCAAGCGCAAACGACAGCAATTCATAGCGCCCGCGCGCGTCGTCCCAGCGCTGGTCGCGCAGGGCCGCCGCCGCCATGAGCTCGCGCGCCAGCGGCGCGACAGCCGATCCCGAGCGCGTCAACGGCTGCAGACGCAGATTGAGATCGTCCAGTGACAGATCGTCGAACACGGCCAGCACAGCGCGGTAACGCGCAACGTCACGCGTCACCGGGTCGGGCGAGCGCTCACCGGCTGCTTCATAGAGACGCGCCGCTTCGTCAGAATCGCCGCCCGCCTGGGCGATCGCGGCCCGGCGCATCAGCGCCAGGGTGGCATAGCCGCGCGGACCGGTTTCCGCCAGGCGCGCAAAGGCGGCGTCCGCCTCATTCAGCGCGCCCGCCTCATAGAGCGATGCCGCAGCCTGATAGGCGTCGGACGCCGCATCCGCAGCCTGGCGGGTGGTGGCCGACCAGTATTGATAGCCTGCAGCCGCGATTACGATCGCCACCGCGACGCCCGCCACCCAGGGTCCCCATTTGCGCAGCAACGCCTGATAGCGTTCGCGGCGCAGTTCTTCTTCGACTTCGTCGAAAGCGTCAGCCAAGACAGGGCTCCGGATTAAACCTCAAAACAGTGCGCGCGACCCTAGCCGCGCCGTCTCTCACGGGCAACAACGCCATGCCGCTCAGCCCGGCTTGGGTTTGTAGACCTGATCGGGTCCGGGAAAGGTTCGCGCACGTACATCGGCGGCATAGGCCTTCACGCCGTCCTCGACCTGGCCTTTGAGATCGGCGTAGCGCTTCACAAAGCGCGGCGTCCAGTCAAACAGGCCCAGCATGTCCGGCGTCACCAGAATCTGCCCGTCGCAGACCGCCGACGCGCCAATGCCGATCGTGGGCGCTTTGACCTTGCCGGTGCCCTCGGCGGCGAGATCTTCGGCCACGCCTTCAATGACAATGGCGAACGCGCCCGCTTCATCTGCAGCGATGGCCTCCTCCAGCACCTTGGCGCGGCTGGCCGCATCGCGCCCCTTGGCCTTGAACCCGCCATCGGCCAGCGCCGCCTGGGGCCGCAGGCCGACATGGCCGATCACGGGAATGGCGCGCTCGGCCATAAAGCGGATGGTGTCGGCGATATAGACACCGCTTTCGACTTTCACCGCGTGGCAGCCGGTCTCACGAAGAATGCGCGAGGCGTTGTCAAACGCCTGCTCCTTCGAGCGCTCATAGGTGGAGAACGGCATGTCGACGGCCACCAGCGCGCGTTTGGAGCCGCGCATCACCGCCTGGCCGTGCATGATCATCATGTCCAGCGTGACCGGCAATGTGTTGGGCAGGCCGTGGACCACCATGCCGACCGAATCGCCCACCAGCAGCAGGTCGCAATGCGGGTCGAGCAAGGCAGCGGTCGGCGCATCATAAGCGGTCAGGCATACCAGCGGCTCACCGCCCTTGCGTGCGCGAATGTCCGGCGGTGTGATGCGCCGGATCTCGGATTTAGACTGGGCAGACATGGTTCGCCTCGCGCGCCGCGTCGGACCTGAAGGGTGCGCCCCTTACCGGCCCGGGATCTCAGGCTCGTCTTCGGCCGGAGCCGGGGACGGGGTCGGCGTGTCATCGATCTCGGGCTCGGGCTGCGGCCCGGGTTCGCCATCCAGATCGGCGCCATCGGCTTCGTCATCCGGCATGGTCGTGAAATCAAACGGCAGCTGATCGGCCTGCTCGCCGCCCATGCGCTCGATCACGGAGCGTCCGCTGTCGTCCACGCTGGCCAGAACCGCCAGCAGGATCGAGTTGCCCACAAACAGGGCGCCCAGGATCATCGTGGACCGCGTCAGAAGATTGGCTGTGCCGCGACCGCTCATCATGCCGCCCGGCCCGCCACCGCCAATGCCCAGCGCGCCGCCTTCAGAGCGCTGCATCAGAATGATCGTCACCATCGCGGCGATAATCAGAAGGTGGATAATCAGAAGAACTGCAATCATATCGGCGCGGCCCTGTTGAATAAACGGCGCGCCGGGGCTCCGGAGCGCTCAACTCGCCGCGCGTTTTAGCTCAGGCTTGGCCGCAACGCCACTATCGGGCTGCGCCTTGCGCACAGGCGACTGAGCCATGCGTTGCTGAAGCGCCTGGACGGCTGATTCAATCTCGTCGCGCGACCGCTCGATGCCGTCATCTCCGGCAAAGGCGACATAAGCCGCCATCGCCAGCTCGCGCGCCAGCGACAGATTGGCGACCGTGAAGCCGCCCGGCTCGCGCAATTCGGCGGTCACCTCGCACAGCGCATGGGCGACACGCTTGGCTTCGGCCGAGCGTGTACGGGCCAGCCGGGCGCGCACTTCGCGCGCGCCGCGCTCCAGATCGGACAAATCCATGACCGGCTGGCGCCCGGCCTTCAACTCGGCCCCCGCCGCCTCGGCCCCGATCACCACGCGCATGCACAGCCGGCGCAGACGCTCGCCGTCCACAGTGTGGCGCGCCTCATCAATCCAGACCCGTGCGCGGGCCAGCGCGTCACTGTCATTCTCCACAACGGCGCGCAGCACATTCGGCGCGTCGATGGGTTGCGCCGCGCCGGCGCCGCGCGCCTTGTCGCGGCGCCGGTCAGGGCCGATGTAGGCGCTGGTCACGATGAAGGGCTTGCGCGCCCGCACCAGCGTACGCACCCGGTCTTCAGCGAAGGAGGTGGAGAACGGGCGGATGATCACATCATCCGCGCCGGACCCGATGGCGTCGCGCACCACGCTGGTGTCGCGCCGCCAGGTGGTCAGCAGGATCGCCGCAAACGGGTTGGTGGACACTTCCCCGGCCCGGATCGCGCGCACCAGGCGGAACACTTCGGCTTCATGATTGGCGGTTTCGGCGACCAGCAGGTGCGGCGCCTCGTCGGTCAGCCTGCGCTTGAGCTCGCCCAGCGAGTTCAGAGAAACGATCTCCCGGAATCCGATTTCATGCAGCGCATACCGCGTAATGCGCAAATTTACATGCACAGGATCGAAGAGCGCCACGGTTGCGCGGCGATAATCCAGTTCTGCCATCCGCCACTCCAGCGCCCGCTGTCCGGGTCTCATGAGTTATGTATGATGATCCTATTCAGGAAATCTGAATATCGCCTTACCCGCCCGCGCGAATGATTGCGGCGAAGCTGTCCGGATCAAGGCTCGCGCCCCCCACCAGAGCGCCGTCTATATGCTCGCGCGACAACAGGCCCGCAGCGTTGCCGGGATTGACCGAGCCGCCATACAGGATGCGCAATTGATCGCCATCGCCCGAGCGCCAGGCCTCGCGGATGGCGCGGTGCATCCGGTCTGCGTCTTCGGGGCTGGCGTGCAGGCCGGTGCCGATGGCCCAGACCGGTTCATAGGCAATGATCACCCGTCCCGCCGCCGCTTCGGGCACGCTGGCGAACACCTGGCGCAGCACGACCGCTTCGGCCTCGCCGGCTTTGCGTTGGTCCAGCGTCTCGCCGACGCAGATCACCGGCGTCAGCCCGGCTTTGAGCGCCGCCTCGGACTTGGCGCGCACCAGCCCGTCGCTCTCGCCGTGCAGGCGCCGGCGTTCACTGTGCCCGGTAATGACATAGCGCGCTCCCAGATCAGCCAGCATGGAGGCGGAGATATCGCCCGTGCGCGCGCCTTCAGTTTCGGCGGCGCAATCCTGGCCGCCGACCGCGACAAATCCGGGCACGCGCGAGGCCATGGGCGCCCGCAGTGTGGCGGGCGGAAACACCAGTATCTCGCTGCCCGGCGCCCGCCCCAGCAGTCCGGACAGGCGCTCGGCCCAGACCAGATCGGCGCTGCGCCCGTGCATTTTCCAGTTTCCCGCAATCAGCTTGCGCCGGGCCATGGGTGTCTCCCCCGCTACTCCGGACGTCATGGGCGGCGCTCCGGATTGTCGGCGCGGAGCGATACCAGCCTGACGCCTGCGCTGCAATGCAGGGCGCGGCGCGCAGGCGGCTTGCCGCTGCGGCGCCGCCCGGCTAGGTTCGCGCTCCCCGCAAACGGCCCCGGAACCGGTTCAACGCATGCTTACGCTCATCCGTCACATGGCCAAAAACCCGCTTATTGGCGGGTTCATCATTGCGCTGCTCATCGCCGCCTTCGCGCTTTGGGGCGTGACCGACGTCATGGGCGGCGGTGGAACCTCCGCCGTTGTCGTAGGCCCCGAACGGGTCAGCGCGCAGGATCTGGCGCGCACTTACAGCCGGCAAGTCGCCCAGGTGCAGCGCGAAAACCCGCGCGTGACGCGCGAGGAGATTGACGCCGCCGGGTTTGGCGACCAGATCGTCCAGCAGATGACCCTTCAGGCCGCGCTCGCGGCCAAGGCGAACGAGCTGGGGCTGTCGATCTCGGACCAGGCAGTGTTCGACTCCGTTCAGTCCATTCCCGCTTTCCAGAACCCGTTCACCGGCCGGTTTGACCAGGCGACATTCCTCGAAGTGTTGGCCCAGAACGGATATCAGGGCAGAAACATGGGCCGCCAGTTCGAGCGCGACATCGCCCTGGAGCTGCGCCAGGGGCAGTTCGTCGATGCGATCCTTGGGTCCGTGGCGGCGCCGTCGCTGTTCGTCACCAACCGCCAGGCCTGGACCAATGAACGCCGGGCCCTGCGCACGCTGCTGATTCCACCGAGCCTGGCCGGTGATGTGGGCGATCCGGACGAAGCCACGCTTGAAGCCTTCATCGCTGACAATGCCGGCGTGTTCGAGCGCCCCGAGCAACGGCGATTCTCTCTGATCCGCTTTACGCCAGCCCTGTTCGAACGCGACGCCGAAGTGAGCGAAACAGACATTGAGGATCTGTACGCCTTCCGTCTGGACCGCGGCGAACTCGCCGATCCCCAGGTGCGCACCTATGAACAATGGGCCGCACCCGATCAGGCCAGCGCAGAGGAGGCGGCCGGGCGGCTGGCGGCCGGCGACGCCATAAGCGGCGTGCGCACGGCGTTCGAACTGGGAGAGCGCGTGGCGTTCACCGACATGCAGCAATCCCAGGTGCCCGACCGCGCCATCGCAGCGGCGGTTTTTGCCATGGGCGCCGGCGATGTGCGTGCGGTTGACAGCCGTCTGGGATGGCGCGTGGTGCGCGTAACCGACGCCGTTGACCCCCAAGCGCCGTCCCTGGATTCGCTGCGCGGCGAGTTGCGCGCCGAACTGGCCAGCGAACAGGCCGAAGATGACATGTTCGCCGCCATGAGTGCGTTTGAAGAGGCGCGCCGGTTCACAGTCGATCTTGACGAAGCGGCGGCCGAAGCGGGCGTCCCGCTGGAGAGCTTTGACTACATCACAGCCGATGGCTTCACCCTGGAAGGCGCGCCTGCCTCCACCCTGCTGGAAGAAGGCGGAGACACGCTCTTGCAGCTGGTGTTCTCGCTGACGCCCGGCCTTGATAGCGCGCTGGAGCCCTATGGAGACGGCAGCTATGTCGTCGCCCGCGTGGACTCGGTGGAGGCCCCGCGCCTGCCCCGCGTCGATGAAGTGCGTGAGGATGCCGAGGCGTTCTGGCGCCTGCGCACCATCGACG
>JAIUMW010000172.1 GCA_022565365.1 Oceanicaulis sp. | reverse complement strand
GGGGCTACATCATCGAGGGCCATGTTCCCGCCGATGCGGTGACGCGGCTTCTGCGTGAGCGGCCCGACGCCATGGGCATCAGCGTTCCCGGCATGCCGATCGGCTCGCCCGGGATGGAAGTGCCCGGCATGGCGGATGATCTCTACGAGGTCGTGCTCTTCGATACCAACCGCACTGCCCCCTTCGCTCGTTATCGAGGCAAGACGCTGACCACTGAAAAGGATGAAGCACGATGATGATGAACGGAGCCATGCATGGCGGTGCTGCATTCTGGAGCATGGGGATCATCTGGATCCTCATTGTCATATTGCTCGGACTCGGGATCGCAGCCCTGATCAAATACCTGCGCAGTTGAGTGCGACGAACGCGCTTGCTGGCCTCGTTGCAGCAGCGCCCTTCGAGAAGAGCGGAACCCGGGTTCCGCACAGGAGACAACATGTCTGGTGAAACGAAAGATGCCGGGCTCCGCGAGAAAACGACTTCCAGCGTGAGCCTGACGATCCCTGGAATGGGCAGTGACCATTGTGCGGGTATCGTGCGGACCTCCCTCGAACGGCTCGATGGTGTCGGCGAGATCAAGACCAGCATCGCCGCCCATCGTGCCCGGGTGACATTCGATCCGGCCAGCCTCTCGCCCGATGATCTGAAGTCAGCCGTGGAGCGGGCAGGCTACGAGGTTGAGGATATTGAAGGGGCCGGCGGTACAAAACAGGTCAGATTGACGGTTCCCGGGATGGGTAGCGATCACTGCGCAGGGATCGTGGCGGAATCGGTCCGCCGCCTGCCGGGAATCGAAGGGCTCGATACCAGCATCAGCAACCATCGCGTTCGGGTTTCCTTCGACGGGAGCCGGGTCGATGCGCAGGCGATCCGCAAGGCGATCGAACGCGCAGGCTACGAAGTGGACGCGGTCGAGGAGGGACAGGAACAGGATCAGGCCAGTGAAGGCGCCTCGGAGGAGCGGCATCTCGCACGGGCCTGGAAGCGGCTGTGGATCGCCGCTGTTCCCACGACACTGATCATGGTGCTCATGGGACCGCACATGTTCTGGCAGCCGATACCGGGCTATCTGGCGATCATCGCGGTGCTGGCCTTTCCGGTCGTCTTCCTGTTCGGGGGATGGGCCACCCACGTCTCCGCATGGCGGTCGCTGACCAATCGCACGGCGAATATGGACGTGCTGATCTCGATGGGCAGCCTGCCGCCCTACCTGATCGGCCTGGCGGGTTTCGTCTGGCCGATGACGTCGTTCATCGAGATGGCGGCCACGATCATGACCTTCCATCTCGTCGGTCGCTATCTGGAGACCCGAGCCAAGGGCCGGGCGAGCGAGGCGATCAAGCGGCTGATCACAATGGGCGCGAAGACGGCCTCCGTCCTTCGCGACGGCGAGGAAGTCGAGCTGGCCGTTGCCGAGTTGCAGCCGGGCGACGTGATGGTGGTGCGCCCGGGCGCCAAGGTGCCGACCGACGGCGAGATCATTGAAGGCAACAGCCATCTCGACGAGTCGATCGCCACCGGAGAATCCGTGCCCGGCGAGAAAGGCCAGGGCGATGCGGTGATCGGCGCCACGATCAACAAGGAAGGCGTCTTGAAGGTACGCGCCACACGCGTCGGGGCTGATACCTTCCTGAGCCAGGTTATCAACCTCGTTGAAGAGGCACAGAGCTCGAAGGTGCCGATCCAGGAACTGGCGGACAGGTTGACCGGGTATTTCGTGCCGGCGGTTCTGATCATCGCCCTTGTCACGTTCGGTGTCTGGCTCGCCTTCGCTGACACATTGCGACCTGTCCTCGAATGGGGTGCGGGCTTCCTGCCATGGGTCGATCCGCAGATCTCACCGCTGATGGGGGCGATCCTGGAGATGATTGCTGTTCTGGTCATCGCGTGCCCCTGCGCATTGGGTCTGGCAACGCCCACGGCCCTGATGGTGGGCTCGGGGATGGGTGCCGAACGCGGCGTTCTGATCCGCTCCGGTGAGGCTATCCAGACCTTGAAGGACATCAAGGTCGTCGTGCTCGACAAGACCGGCACGATCACGAAGGGCAAGCCCGAGCTCACCGATGTCGTTGCCACCGGAGCATTCGATGAGGAGATGGTGCTTCGGGCCGCCGCCGCAGTCGAGGCCGGATCCGAACACCCGCTGGCACAGGCCATCGTGACGGGAGCCCGCGACCGGGAGCTCGACGTACCCGAGGTCACGCAATTCAAGTCACTGACCGCACGCGGCGTGCAAGGTGAGCTCGACCGCAAGACGGTGCGGGTCGGCAGCCGTCGTTTGCTGGAAGAGGCCGGGATATCGCTGGGCGATCTCGATACACGGCTGACGGACCTCGAAACCGAAGGCAAGACTGCGATGCTCGTCGCGATCGGCGAGGAGGCCGCCGGTCTCGTCGCCGTGGCCGACACGATCAAGGAGGATTCGAAAGCCGCGATCGCAAAGATGCATGAGCTCGGCATCCATGTCGTCATGGTCACGGGCGACAACGAGCGGACCGCCCGCCATGTCGCCCGACAGGTCGGACTCGACGAGGTGAAGGCGGGCGTGCTCCCAGAGGGAAAGGTCGAAGCCATTCGCGAATTGCAACGCGAGCACGGTGATCACGTCGCCATGGTTGGAGACGGGATCAACGACGCACCGGCCCTCAAACAGGCCAATGTCGGCATCGCTATCGGCGCAGGCGCAGACGTGGCCATCGAGGCCGCCGACGTAACGCTGGTTACCGGCGAACTGAGCCGGGTGGTCGAAGCGATCCGCCTCTCCAAAGCGACCTTCCGCAAGATCGTGGAGAACCTGTTCTGGGCATGGTTCTACAATCTGGCTGCGATACCGATCGCCGCATTGGGCCTGTTGCATCCGATGATCGGCGTCATCGCCATGACCGCCAGCTCGCTCTCGGTCATCGGCAATTCGCTTCTGCTCAAACGTGCAAAGCTCGGGGTGGACAAATCATGACAAGGCACAATGAAAACAGCAACGGCGGAGGGGCGTTGAAGGCGTTCCTGCGCCGCCCGATCGGCCTCACGCTTTGCGCTGCTCTGCTGGTAGGTGGAGGATTGCTGGTCCTCTTCCTTCGTGGAGAGAACGTGTCCGGCGCAGCCTTTCTGCTCCTGCCCGTATTATGTCTGCTGATGCATCTGTTCATGCATCGCGGACACGGCGATCATCGCCAGGGAAAGGTAGAACGCGACGATCGATGACATGCTCTGCAGCCGATGTACCTGCAGCATGTCCAACCGGAACGGTTCGGTCTGCGATCAGGGTTAACACCGCGACGCGAGTAGCCAACCGAAACAGAAAGACAGCCTCATGCAACAGGAACACGGACAGATCGCACGCGGAGCATCCTTTCAGGAAAGTTCCCGCGCTGCCGGGATCTGGGAGGTGCCGGAACTCCCTGTCGCCTTCTTTTCATTCCTGTTGCACTTCGTTTGGGAATTCGTTCAGGTGCCAACCTATGCCGGAATGGCCGAGATGAGCCACTGGGAGGCGATCAAGCTTTGCATGTCAGCGACGTTCGGCGATATCGGCTTTGCCCTGACCGCATTCTGGACGGCCAGCATGGCCGCACGAAGCCGGGACTGGCTGCTGAACCCGGGTCGCTTGCCGGTCGCGATTTTCATCGCAGTCGGGATACTGCTGACCATCGCATTCGAGTACTACTACACCAACGTGAGCCTGCGCTGGACCTATTCGGACGCCATGCCACTGGTCCCGCCTTTCGGGACGGGGCTCAGCCCGCTTCTTCAATGGCTCGTGATCCCGGCGCTCGTGATCTGGCTGACGCGTCGCCATCTTCTGGAATCGCGTGCAATACGCGAGCTGCAGGGATGACGCGAACCGTTCGAGCCCAGCTGCTTCTGCCATTAGCAACGACAATCACAGCGGGGTTCGCGGGGCTGGCCGTTCACAGCGTGTTGATGCTGGCAAAGGACACCTTCGACATCCTGCCGGGTTTTCAACCCTACGAGGATCTGCAGCGTCTTCTGGGCGCGTGGGCCGGCGACTGGATGGGAGGCATCATCCCCTACCTGACCGGTGCAATGGTCTGGGGATTTCTCTATGCCCGGCTGCACGACCACCTTCCCGGGCGCAGTTTCTGGATAAAGGGGCTCGGTTTCGCGCTTCTCGCCTGGAGCATCATGGCGACGGGCTTCTTCCTGATCGCCGGGCATGGCCTGCTGGGTCTGCGACTGGGTTACGGCCTTTGGCCCGCCATTTTGATGTTCCCGATGCTGGCGGCGTTCAGCCTCGCGCTGAGCTTCACCCATTCCCGCATACAAGCGGGCAATTTTCTGCGCAGCAAGCGGGAACTGACGGTCCAGACACGAGGTGCCGATCAGCATGAACAATAAGCCATCAGGTGCTTGACCTTCCCACTATTGGAACCCTCACAGAAGCAGGAACTGTGCTTCCCGCTTTCCGACAGGAGCTTCGAATGCAGACCTTCAATCTCCCCACCATGTCTTGCGGCCATTGCGAAAAAAAGGTCCGTGAGACGATTGCCAGTCTTGATCCCGATGCAGACGTGAAAGTGGACCTGAGCACGCGGACAGTGAGCGTCGAGAGCGCAGTGGGCCGAGACAGGATCGCCGACGCCTTGAAGGCCTAGGGATACGCCTGTCGCTGACGATACCATTTCATCAACGGGGGCAGTCAGCGAACTGTGTTGCCGCCACGGCAACTGGAATCATCGGCAAATCCAACGACGTGGTTCACCGGCGGTGAACTGCAGCTTCGAAACGCGAGATCCCCGAGTTCATGACGAGCGCCCGCATCACGACAATCCTGCACGTCCTGCTCGCACTCGCCGTCATACACCAACTCGCGACCTCGCTGTTCTTCGATCCGAGGCAGTACAGCTTCGGAATCACCCTGCGTTGGACACATGACCGCGTTGGACTGGCAACAGGTGCGCTGCTCGGCCTGTTCTGGGCCTGGGCAATCGTCCGACGTGACCAGCCCGGTCTCTTCAGCTTCTTCCCCTGGTTCTTTCCACGCCGGTTAAAGCGTGTCGGCGCTGATGCATGGGACCTTGCTCGTCGCCTGATACGTTTCAGGGCAATGCCGGAGGGACGTCATCGGGATCTCGCGGCAGCCGTCCAGGGAACGGGTCTCATCATTGCGTCGATTCTGGCACTGAGTGGTGCGTATTTGTACTTCTACGCCCGGCCCACGCTGGTCCCTCCGAATGACATCCGGCGAGCCTTGACGATTCATCTGGCAGCCGCAGATCTCATGTGGCTTTTCGTCATCGGACACGGAACGATGGCGGTGGTTCATTTTGTTTCACGCAGATTGCACAGCCGCTCCCCGAAGCGCAAACATCGCTAGGCAATCCGGCTCGTCGACGCCGGACGCAACGGCCGTGTCACAACGCACATCCTCGCCGGTCGCTGGTGATAGGTTGCCGCTACCCATTTTGCTTTTGAAAACGCAGGGGCCACAGTCATTCGTGAACCGGCAAGGCACTCATTTACCGGCCCACCTGCAGGCAAGTGTTTTGGGGATAAAAAATAGTCGCACGCTGAAGTTGATTGACCTCCCACATAAGCAAACGGCGAGTATGAGTCCTCATCCTCCGCCGGCAAAAGGGATGCAAGCTTGCTCTAAATGCTTGCGATGGCAACACGCCGCTGCTACACAATCGCTACGGCTTGAACCGAAAACCCTTTGACGTTCAGTGGTTTGTAGTGGTGTAGATCGCTTCCCCTAGGGAGCGCCAAGTCTTGTTGCTGAACAATGCTTTTGAGCGCCTACAGATTTCAGCGCATCTTGCCTACAGGCTACCTCCTTCGTGTCATGTCGCCCCATTTCAGACAGGCGACGCGATACCATCAGGCACCCCCTTCCTGCAACGCATCGGCTCTCGCTGGTACGCTCGCATTCCCGTACCTTCGAAGCTAAGCCCGTACCTAGACCAAACATCCGCAAGACCCTGAAAACGAGCGACATAGCAGAAGCCCGAAAGCGCCGATTGGATGCGCTGGAATGGACGTGTCGGAAGATCGAAGACAAGGCACGGGAGCTTGGCCTAGCACTTCCCCGGAAGGCTCCTTCCGTCCCCATTTCCTACGAAGCATCCAGGGCGAATCTGGCCGAGCTTGGTCCTGCCAACATCGCCATGGACCCGGACATGGGAGAAGAACCCAACCCCGCCATGGAGGGGTATATTGATGGCGTCCGTATGCGTGGCAAGCTCACCCCTGAACGGGATGGTTGCCGGGCGCGGGGTCACCCATTCCGAGCGCACGCCCTCGCCGCACGGGAAAGGCCCTCGAGCCTTTTCGGCATCCAGACCTGGATCGCCCTCCCGGATGATCACGAGGATCGTGGCCTCTACATAACCGAGGGCACCGTCGAGATTGCCGGGCAGGAATTCGAGGCCGGGCGCATGATGGTGTTTCGCCCCGGTGATCGGATTACGGTCAGGGCCGGCGAGC
>JAIUMW010000171.1 GCA_022565365.1 Oceanicaulis sp. | reverse complement strand
GGTCACGCGGGGACCGGGATTGTCTTCGCTCGCCCGGAAGGCGGCAGGCATATTGAGCAGGGTGATTTCCCGGTCGCTCAGCGGCAGGCGGATCTCCGCGACGTCCGTAGCGAAAACACGGCCCAGACGCGCGCCCGGTCCGACGAACTGGCCCTGCTCGACCATTTTTTCACGCACGCGGCCTGCAAACGGCGCGGAAATGCGGGTGCGGGCCAGGTTCAGGCGCGCTTCAGCAAGGCCCGCCTCGGCGGCGGCCAGCTGGGCGCGGGCGTCGGCCAGCTGCGGTTCGCGCAGGGCCAGCGGCGATGCCTCGCCCCGGCCGACGGCCTCCCATTCCTGGCGCGCCAGTTCGGATTCGGCCTGTTCGCGGATCATGGCCTGGCGGCGCTGGCTGACCTGCGCTTCGGCGCGGGTGACGGCGAGGCGGTAGTCGGCGTCTTCCAGCTGAACCAGCACTTCGCCAGCCTCGAAGAAGCCGCCCTGGACGAAGTTCGGGTTCACAAAGGCGACCCGGCCCGACACCTGGGCGGTCAGATCGATCTCGGTCAGCGCCGTGACAGACCCCTGGGTGCGCACGGTGAGGCGCACGGGTTGCGCGTCGGCTTCGGTGACGAAGACCGCTGCGGCGCGGGCCTCCTGTTCAGCGCGTTCAGCCTGGGGGGCATTGGCGATCAGGGCGCCGAACACCATAAAGGCGACGACCAGCAGGAGCAGTACCGGGCCTATGAGGAGAAGCGTACGTCCGAGAAACTTGTTCATGACCAACCTCGTCTTTGTCGTGCGGACGCTTGCGTCCGGCAGGCCTCTTGCGGGCCGAAAAACATGTGTGTCGTCTAACCCGCGTCGCGGGCGCCGGCTTCAAAGCCGCCGGCGATGGCCAGATGCAGGGCGATGCGATTGTCGACGCGTTCACGCCGGGCGGTGATCAGCTGTGACTGGGCCTGGATGACGC
This sequence comes from Oceanicaulis sp., assembly GCA_022565365.1. Classification (GTDB taxonomy): domain Bacteria; phylum Pseudomonadota; class Alphaproteobacteria; order Caulobacterales; family Maricaulaceae; genus Oceanicaulis. The sequence continues at coordinate 5,803 of JAIUMW010000171.1, read as the reverse complement.
GCGTCTGGGCGTCGATCAGCTCGAAAATCGTCGCGATGCCCGAAGCGTACTGTTGCTCGACCAGCTCCAGCGCGGCTTCAGCCTCGGCGCTGGCGGACGCCAGCGCCTCGACCCGGCGCGCCAGCCGTGCGTCGGCGGCCAAGGCGTTTTCCACCTCGCGCAGGGCCGTCAGCACGGTTTCGACCAGGCGCGCCGAGGCCTGCTCGGCCAGTGCGATCTGGCGGTCACGCTCGGCGCGCAACTGCCCGCCGCGGAAGATCGGGGCGAGGATGGAGGCCGAGACCGAGCTCGCCAGATTCTGGGCGTCAAAGATGTCGCCCAAATTGGCGGCTGTGTCGCGCAGTTCCGCGCGCAGGGACAGGCCGGGATAGAGCGCCTTGCGGGCCGCGTCGGCGGAGAAGCCGGCCGCCTGCATGCGCGCCTCGGCGGCGACAATGTCGGGCCGGCGCTGCAACAGGCTTTGCGGCGAGCCCGGATTGGCGACCGGCCCCAGATCGGGCAGGACGCCGTCCATGGCCAGCGCATTGGCGGGATAGCGGCCCAGAAGGGTTTCCAACGTGCGGCCTGCGGCGTCGCGGGCGCGTTCGCGCGAGGCGAGCGCCGCTTCACTGGACGCCAGCGCCGAGCGGGCGGTGCGCAGATCGGACGAACGGACAACGCCGCGCTGGAAGCGGCGTTCCACGCTTTCCAGCTGACGGGTGCGGGTCTCCACATCGCGCTGGGCCAGAAGATACTGCTCGCGCGCATCGATCAGGCCGTACCAGGCCTGGGCCACATTGGCGGCGATGGTCAGGCGTGCGCCGCGCCAGTCGGCCTCAGCTGCCTCGGCGGAGAGAGCGCTGGCGCGGGCGGTATCGCCCAGCCGGCCCCAGACGTCTGCGGTCCAGCTGGCTTCAAGCGCGGCTGAATACGTGGTTCCGGTCTGGATCGGGCCATCAGCCTCGGTCACGCCCAGGCGGCCGTCGGCCGAGGGCAGGCGGGCGCCGCTGGCCGCGCGCGCCGAGGCGCGGGCGGCGTTGAGGCCGGCGCGGGCGGCGCGCAGGGACGGGTTCGCGTCCATCGCCTCGTCCACGAACGCGGTCAGAACCGGATCGTTGAGTGCGACAATCCAGTCCTGGGGCGCGGCGGCGGCGTCCCGGGGCTGGGCGGCGAAGCTGGACGGCGCGCCGTCGGGCAGGCTGGCGCCGCCCATGGGGACGCCGGCGCAAGCCGACACCATCAGAGCGGCGAGAAGGGGGGTGGAGCGAATGATCAAGGCGCTAATCTCTCTGGCGAACCGGAACGAATGTCATGAGGCCTTCCTACCGGCGTACTCATGAAAGTCAATCAAAACTTATCGAAAAACGACAAAAATTACTCGAATTACGAAAAATTCATGCCGGGGTCAGGCGCCGGTCATGAAGCGTCTGGCCAGTGGCGCAGGCGGTCGGGCAGGGCGGCGGCGCGCGTGATGTTTCCCGCCCGTCACATTCTCATGATACCAATTTGCATGGCTGAAGACCGCACGAATCGCACCCTTGGCAAGGTGACCGATCGCCCGCGCCGGCGCGATATCGCGCTGACGGCGTCGCTGGCGATTCTGGTCATGGCGGTGCTGGCGATCGCCGGCGAATTGCAGATGGGGGTGTTCCTGGCCGGGTCGCTGGCGCTGGCGGGGTTGGCGGCTGTGTATTACCTGACCGCGCTCACCGCCGCTGCGCCGAGCCCGAAACCCGCCGCCGCCGCTGAAGTCCGCCCCGCTGAGGCTGATGTGAGCGAGGCGATGCTGGAGCGCTTGCCGATTCCGGTGCTGCTCATTGGCCCGGGCGGGCGGATCGAGCGCGCCAACCCTGCCGCGCGCGCGTTTCTGGGGCTGGGCGCCGAGCGGGGCCTGTTGTCCACGGCGCTGCGTCAGCCGCGCGTGCTGGAGGCGGTGAGCGCCGCCCTGCGCGGGGAGCGTGGCGCGGCGGTGGAGTATTCCACGCTGGCGCCGCTGGAGAGCCATGTGCGCGCCTTTGTCGAGCCGCTGCGCCTCAACACGCCCGGCCCCATGCCGTTCCGGGCCATGCTGGTGCTGGCCGACGACACCTCGTCCAAGCGCGCCGAGCGCATGCGGGCCGATTTCCTGGCCAATGCCAGCCACGAGCTGCGCACGCCGCTCGCCTCGCTGGCGGGCTTTCTGGAGACGCTGCAAGGCCCGGCGCGCGATGACGAGGAGGCGCGCGACCGCTTCCTGACCATCATGATGGAGCAGACCGAGCGCATGCGCCGGCTGATTGATGACCTGCTCTCGCTGAGCCGGGTGGAGATGAACGAGCACGTGGTCCCGACCGGCGTGGTGGAGCTCAACGCGCTGGTGCGCGATGTGTCCGAAGTGCTGGGTCTGGTCGCAGACAAGCGGGGCATTGCGCTGGACGTGATTGTGGCGGAGGACGCGACGCCGGTGCGCGGCGATCATGACCAGATCTATGAGGTGGTCGAAAATCTGGTGGAGAACGCCATCAAATACTCGCCCGACGGCGCTGCGGTGACAGTGTGGGTGGAAGCCTCGCGCACCCGCGATGGCGCCGAGCACATGCCTGAACGCATCGATCCCCAGTCGGGCCGCTTGACGCTCACCGCGCCGCCGCTGGACCCGGACGCCCGCTTCGCGGTGGTGCGCGTGCGCGATGCCGGGCCGGGGATTGAGCGGCGCTATCTGCCGCGCCTGTCAGAACGCTTCTTCCGCGTCGACGGCCAGAAAAGCGGGCCCGCCGCCGGGACGGGGCTGGGCCTGGCCATCGTCAAGCACATCATCAGCCGCCATCGCGGCGGCTTCACCGTGGAAAGCGCGCCCGGCGCCGGGACGGTGTTCTCGGTGTTTCTCGCCCTGGCGCCGGCGAAGAAGGCGGCCGAAAGCCCCGCAGACTCAAGGCCAGACGCGGAGACCCCCGAAGCGGGGGATAATCCGGCTGACGCTGTCACAAAAGTGTAGGACAAGTGTCATAATCAGGTGACTGAGTCCGCGCATGGTCCGCCGCTCATCGCAGCGAAGGCGCGCCGGCTGCGTTCACCGTGAGGGTTTCTGGGCAGGCGCGCCCGGAACGGACATGCAGATTTCGGTCATCCTGGCGCTGACGCAGCTGGTGCTGACGGCGTTCGGCTTCCTGATCGGCCGGCGCCGGGCGCTCGCGGCGCGTGGGGCGTCCGCCGAACGGCTGCATTCCCTGCCCAATTACTATGGATATTACATCGCCCTGTGGACGGGCGGGCCGGCGCTGGTGGTGCTGGCGGCCTATGGCGTGTTCGGCGCCGGGCTGGTCAACACGCTGGCCATGACCCAGCTGGAGCGCGAAGCCGCGCCGCTGATCGCAGAATTTGACCGCCAGCTGGACAGCGACGCGGCCTTTCTGGAGCTGTTGTCTGAGGCCGCCGATGCCGAAACCGACGCCATGGAGGCGCGCGAGGCGATCACGCAGGCGCGCGATACCGGACTGGATCCGCAGGCGTTTCAGGCTGCGCTCGCCGTTCAGACCACCCGCCTGACCGAAATCGGCGCCCGGCTGGACCTGCGCCGCGGCGAGATCGCCCGCTCGGTGGCGTCACGCGCGCCGCAAAGCGAGGCAGGCATTCGCGCGCGTTCGGGCTTTGAGTACTGGATCAGTCCGCGCGAGCGCCGCCAGCTTTTCCTGGCCGATGCGCGGGCCATCGCTTTCGGGCAGGGACTGGCCAGCCGCAATACGCCCGAACTGCGCGCGGCGGCGCTGGCGATGCGGCCGGTGGAGGATATTTTCCGCTTTTCTGTCGCGGGGTTGGCGCTGTCGCTGGCGGTGGGCGGGCTCGCCTGGGCGCGCACGCGGGTGCGGGCCTCATTCCGGGCGCGCAACCGGGTGGAGTCGGTGATCACCGCGCTTTTGATGCTGGCCTCGCTGATTGCGATCCTGACCACGCTGGGCATCGTGTTCTCGCTATTGTTTGAATCGCTTCGCTTTTTCGCGTCAATCAACTGGCGTATCGCTGACTTCCTGTTCGGCCTGCAGTGGAGCCCGCAAATCGCCATCCGCGCCGACCAGATCGGCCAGTCTGGCGCGTTCGGGGCGGTGCCGCTGTTCGCCGGCACGGCGCTGATTACGGTCATTGCGATGTCGGTGGCGATCCCTGTGGGGTTGTTCTCGGCGATCTATATGTCGGAATACGCCACGCCCCGGGTGCGCGCCGTGGCCAAGCCGGTCCTTGAGGTGCTCGCAGGGGTGCCCACCGTGGTCTACGGGTTTTTCGCGCTGCTGACCGTCGGTCCGTTCCTGCGCGATTTCGCGCTGTTCCTGGGATATGAGGACGCGGTCACCCAGAGCGCGCTGTCGGCGGGGCTGGTCATGGGGGTGATGATCATCCCCTTCATCTCGTCGCTGTCGGATGACGTGATCAACGCCGTGCCGCAAACCTTGCGCGACGGCGCCTACGCCATGGGCGCCACCAAGTCTGAAGCCATCCGCCATGTGGTGCTGCCCGCCGCCCTGCCGGGCGTGGTGGGCGCGGTGCTGCTGGGCGTGTCGCGCGCCATTGGCGAGACCATGATCGTGGTGATGGCCGCCGGCCAGGGCGCCAATCTCACCGCCAACCCGCTGGAATCGGTGACCACCATCACCGTGCAGATCGTGACGCTGCTGACCGGCGACCAGGAGTTTGACAGCTCCAAGACCCTCGCCGCGTACGCGCTGGGCCTGGTCCTCTTTACCCTGACCCTGATGCTCAACATCATCGCCCTGCGCGTGGTGCAACGCTTCCGTGAGCGCTATGAATAGGCCCGCCCCCATCCCCACCGCGCCGATCCGTACCGCGGTCGAGGCGCGTCTGGCGCGCCGCCACCGGTCCGAGCGCCGCTTCCAGTTCTATGGCGTGGCGGCGATTTCTATGGCTGTGGCCTTCCTGGTGCTGCTGGTGGGCTCCATCCTGATCCAGTCAGTGCCGGCCATGACCACCTGGCGCATGACGCTGGAGGTGGAGCTGGAGCGCACGCTGGTCGATCCGCGCGGCGATATGAGCGAGGCCTCGCTGCGCCGGGGCGGGTATAACGCCGCGATCCAGACCGCCCTGCGCGATGAGTTCCCGGACATGGAATCGCGTGACGATCTGCGTGACCTGTTCAGCCTGTACAGCTCGATCAACGCCGCCCGCCTGCTCAATCAGGTGGTGGCTGATCCCTCCAAGGTGGGTCAGACCGTCTCCTTCACCTTCCCGATTGATGACGTGGCTGACCTCTATCTCAAGGGCGCGACGGTGGACGAATCCACGGCGCCTGGCCCGGCGCCGCTGCGCATCGACCGCGGTGAAGGCCGCGCCGTCACCCTGTCGGCGGACCAGCCGGTGTTTGACGCCTTTGTGGACGATGTGCGCGATGTGGCCCGCGCCCGCGCCGGCGTGCTGGAACTGCGCGCCGGCCGCGCCGAGGCGGCGCTCGCCACCGCCATCGACCGCGATATCCGCGCCATCTACGAATCCGAAGCGCGCCGCGCGCGGGTTCAGGCCGAGCGCTTGCTGGAGCGTCTGGACGAGGACGCAGCCGTGGTGCTGAACCCGCAAATCCCCAGCCTGCTGGTCAAGGCCGGCGGGGCGGTGATCCGGGTCACCCGGATCAGCGCCGACCGCACGCAGGCCCTTGGCGAGATGATCATCAGCGCCCCGGCGCCCGCCGCAACGGCAGCGGACTGGACGCTGTGGACCATTGAAACGCCCCAGGCGGGCCGCCGGATCAGCGACCGTCAGATCGCCATGGCCGACGCGCTGCGCGATCGGGGTCTGGTCTCGGCCGGGCTCAATACCGAGCTGTTCACGTATGCCGACAGCC
>JAIUMW010000170.1 GCA_022565365.1 Oceanicaulis sp. | reverse complement strand
GGAGCCCTATACGGCCGACCTCGCGCGCATGCCCCACCTTCTGATCGCGGGCACCACCGGGTCGGGCAAGTCGGTGGGCATCAACGCCATGATCCTGTCACTCCTCTACCGGCTGACCCCGGACCAGTGCCGGATGATCATGATCGACCCCAAAATGCTGGAATTGTCGGTCTATGACGGCATCCCGCACCTGCTCAGCCCCGTGGTGACCGACCCGAAAAAGGCGCTGGCGGCGCTCAAATGGACCGTGCGCGAGATGGAGTCGCGCTATCTGAAAATGTCCAAGGTCGGCGTGCGCAACATGAAAGGCTTCAATGACCGCGCCGCCGAGGCGCGCGCCGCCGGGGAGATGCTGTCGCGCACCGTCCAGACCGGGTTTGACCGCGAGAGCGGCGAGCCGGTCTATGAGACCGAGACCATTCCGGCCGATTCCATGCCCTATATCGTGGTGGTCATCGACGAGATGGCCGATCTGATGATGGTGGCCGGCAAGGAGATCGAGGGCGCGGTGCAGCGCCTGGCCCAGATGGCGCGCGCAGCGGGCATCCACCTGATCATGGCGACCCAGCGCCCGTCGGTGGACGTGATCACCGGCACCATCAAGGCCAATTTCCCCACCCGCATCTCCTATCAGGTCACCTCGCGCATCGATTCGCGCACCATCCTGAACGAGCAGGGCGCCGAGCAGCTGCTGGGCCAGGGCGATCTCCTCTTCATGGCTGGCGGGGGCCGCATCCGCCGCCTGCACGGGCCGTTCGTGTCCGATCAGGAAGTCGAGCAGGTCGCCGCCTGGCTCAAATCCCAGGGCGCGCCGGACTATCTCGATGCGGTCACAGAAGAGATTGATGAGGAGGGCGGCGCCGGGGACATCTTTGGCGGCGGCGAGGGCTCGGGCGATGATCTGTTCGATCAGGCCGTGGCCGTGGTGGCGCGCGACCGCAAGGCGTCCACCAGCTATATCCAGCGCCGCTTGCAAATCGGCTATAACCGCGCCGCCTCGCTGGTCGAGCGCATGGAGGACGAGGGCATGATCGGCCCCGCCGACCATGCCGGCAAGCGCGAGATATTCCTGCCCGAACGTGAGGGCGTGTGAGGCGGTTTGTCTCCGTACGAATCCCAGGCTAAACTTTGGGTCGTTCCGCCAAGGCAACGCCCATGCTCATTCAACCGAAGTTCTATCTGCTCGATACCAATCAACTAAACAACTGGATCAGCGATTATGTTTCAACTGATAAAGATCGCAAACTACGCGCCAAAAAATTCTTGAAGCGGCTAGAGAATTTTGAGTTTGCCCCAGTAATAACTTTTGAGCACATTCAAGAAATAGTGGCGCATGCCGATATTAATTTGGTCCATCAACGACTACGGATTTTGCAGGCGCTGCCATTCAGAATTACCATATTAAATCGTGACCATGCTCCATTCGGACCATGCTTTGAAGTAATTTACTATGAAATCGACGAACTTGTTTCAATTAATGGAGATATAGTATCCATAGAAAATGTTAGATCAAGAATAATAGGTACAAATTTCGACGTGAGCTTGTTGATTGAAGATGAAAACTTCTTTAGAATTTTTCGACGAAACGCCCTCAATGCAGCAAAACAACTTGAGTTCACCACCGCGATAATGCGGATGCCTAAATTATTCCCGAGCAATCAGACGCTTGAGCAATTCTTGTCGCCGGGTTTCAGGTCAGACGCAGACCGTATAGCCAAAATTCATCAGATTGGCCGGATTGCGACCGCTACAGCCAGCAAATTGGGCGACAAGCGTATTGAGCGACCTGAGTCGGTCGGGCTCGCCTTTACATCAGAACTTTTGTCTGCGTCCGCAAATAAGCCGAAAGATGCAACGTTTCAATCTTTTTCAGAACACATGCAGCAATTAGCTGGAATACCGAGCTGGGCACTCGAACCTTCAACCAAAATGAGTGAATTTAGTCGCTTAGTCCACATTGGAAGCATGTCAAAATTTTACTCTGAATACAGTGGATTTTCAGAGGAAGTGATTTTCAGATTAATATTTGACAAAAGATTGCCCTCATATGAAATTTCAAATAATACCCAAAATCAAATTGATTCATCTCAGAGATCAAAAAGAAGCATTGTTATCGACACCCAATTTGCATGCTTGTCTCCATATTTTGATAGGGTGTATCTCGATAAGCATGTGTATGACAAAGTTATGCGATCGAAGAGATCAAACGCTATGTATTCATCATTGATGAATGTCGAACGTGCCTGCGGTTACTTCGACATATAGGCGCGTGTGGCGCCTGAACCGCTGAGCGCCGGGGCGCGTATACCTGCAAGCAAACACGAGCGGAGCTTTCCCCATGACCCTGGTGCGTATCTTAAGCCTTCTTGGCGGGCTCATCCTTCTGGCCGCCATTATCTGGGCGGCGATGACCGCGGGGCAGTCCTTCAACGAGGCGATCGCCTGGCTGATCTCCGGGCCCTGGGGCGTGGTGAGCCTGGTGGATCTCTATCTGGGCTTCTTCTTCATCGGCGTGCTGATCTGGCTCTTGGAGCCGAGCAAGCCCATCGCCCTCCTCTTCATCCTGCCCCTGCCATTCCTTGGCAATGTGTGGGCCGCGGTGTGGATGGCGTGGCGCCTGGCCCATGTGATCCGCGCGCGGGGAACGCAGCCCGCCTGAGCCGCGCCGCACATTCTGGAATGACAGGGCGGGCTCGGCGCGCTAACCGGGCGTCATGCGCACGCCCCCGCCCCCCGCTCCGGACGCTCCCCCGGTCACGCCCGCGCCGGGCGCGCCGGATCCGTCCGGCCGGATGGAGCCGCGGCGGGCGGGGATGACGGCGCTGGCCGGCTATGCGGTCTGGGGGTTGTCGCCGATCTTCTACAAGCTTCTGGCCTTCGCCAGCGCGGCGGAAATCGTGCTGCACCGCGCCGTGTGGTCAGTGCCGGCCTTGCTGATCATTTTATGGATGGCGCGCCGCGTGGGGCCGGCTATGGCGGTGCTGAAGGACCGGCGCGCGCTGATGATGCTGGGCTTCACCGCCCTGGTGATCGGGTCGAACTGGTGGCTGTTCATTTTCGCCGTCAATGACGGGCGCGTGCTGGAAGTCTCGCTGGGCTACTTCATCAATCCGTTGATGAATGTGGCCGTGGGCGTGTTCATCGCCCATGAGCGCTTCGGGCGGTGGCGCGCGGTGGCGGTGGGGCTGGCGGCTTTGGGCGTGGCCAACCAGATCATCACGGTGGGCGAGCTGCCGCTGATCGCGCTGGTGCTGGCGGGCACGTTCACGATCTATGGCTATGTGAGGAAGACCATCGCGGTGGACGGGCGCATCGGCCTGTTCTGGGAGACCGCCATCCTGGCCGTGCCGTCCTTCATCGCGCTGATGTTTGTCGAGACCGGGTCTGGCGGTCACTTCTTTACAGGCCCGCAGGCGGCCCTCCTCCTGATCCTCACCGGCCCCATGACCGTGGCGCCGCTGCTGCTCTTCATCCTGGGGGCGCGCGGGGTGAGCTTTGCGACACTGGGCCTGCTGCAGTTTCTCGCCCCCACCCTGCAATTCATCGTGGCGCTGGCCTATGGCGAGACCTTCACGCTGGGCCATCTCGTCACCTTCGTGCTGATCTGGTCGGGGCTGGCGGTGTTCGCCCTTGATCTCCTAAACTCGCACCGCAAAGCGCAGCGGGAGACCTCATGACCGACGCCATACCCCCCGCCCGCCGCGTCAAGGCGGGCGATATCACCCTGAGCGTCCATGAGGCGGGGCCGCAGGACGGCCTGCCCGTGCTGCTGCTGCATGGCTGGCCGGAGCTGGCCCTGTCCTGGGCGGCGCAGATCGCGGCGCTGAGCAAAGCGGGATACCGGGTGATCGCGCCGGACTTGCGCGGGTTTGGCGCCTCGGACGCGCCGCGCGAGATCGGGGCCTATCATATCGACGTCATGTGCGCGGATATCGAAAACCTGCTCGATGCGCTGGGGATCGAGCGGGCTGTGATCGCCGGGCATGACTGGGGCGGGATCATCATGTGGCAGGCGGCCTGCCTCATCCCTCACCGGTTTCTGGGCGCTATCGGGGTGAACACGCCCCATCTGCCGCGCGGCTCGGCGCCGCCGCTGGAGGTGTTCCGCGGCCAGGGCGGAGAGGAGCATTACATCGTGCGCTTCCAGGACGAGGCGGCCGATGATCTCTTCGTGGGCCGAGAGGAGGACTTCTTCGCCTTCAGCTTTGGCGGCCCGCTGCCCGGCGGGGACCTCACCAAGCTGCCCGCCTCCATCACCCATTTGCCGCGCCGGTTCGACGCCTTCGTGGCGCGCGGCGGGCTGAAGTCGGAAGAGGATTGCGTGGTGGGGCCGCAGCTGCGTGCGCAATACGCGCAGGCCTATCGCCTGTCGGGGTTCCGCGGCGGGCTCAATCTCTACCGTAATTTCGACGCCAATTGGGAACGCATGGGCGGGGTGGATCACCGCCTGTCCATGCCCTGCCTGATGATCTCGGCCGAGTGCGATTTCATGCTGCCGCCAAAGCTCACCGCCTGGATGCCGGCCTTATGCAGCGATCTCGAACGCCACGTGATCGAGGATATCGGCCACTGGACGCAATACGAGGCGCCCGAAACGCTGAACGCCCTCATGCTCGACTGGCTGGGACGGCGGTTCTGAGGCAAGCTTGAGCGCCAGAAGGGCCGGTCAGCCCCGGTTCATCCGGCGGCGGCCAGACTGGGACGAGACAATCGGGGAGGGCCTGAATCATGAATCGCCGTGACTTCATCTCAACAGGGCTGGCAAGCGCCGCCTGCTTCACCTTTGCGCCCGCGGCCTTTGGCCAGAGCGCCGCCGGGCCGGCGGTGCGTGAAATGCTGACCAGCGCCGCGCGCCTGTCCACGGCGCGCCTGGGCGCGCGCGACGGCTTCTTTGGCGATTCCCTCGTGCGCATTCCGCTGCCGGGAACCCTGCGCAGCGCGCAGCAGCGCCTGCGGCCGGCGGGCCTGTCAGGACCGCTGGATGATGTGGAACTGCGCATGAACCGGGCGGCCGAAACCGCCATGCCGGCGGCGCGCGATCTGTTCGTGAACGCCATCCGCACCGTGACCATTGAGGACGCAGCCGGCATTGTGCGCGGCGGCGACACGGCGGCGACGCAATTCCTGCGCGGGCGCACGTCAGCGCAGCTCACAGGGCTCATGCGCCCGCCCATGCAACGGACGCTCAGCGAGTCCGGCGCCTATTCGGCGGTGGATGCGGCGTCCAACCTGGTGACCGCGCGCTCCGGCCTTGGCGGCCTGTTCGGCGGGCGGGCGCCGGCGGCGAATTTGCGCGACCAGATCACCGATTTCGCCGTCGAGAAGGCGCTGGACGGCGTGTTCCACTATATCGGGGTGGAAGAACGCGCCATCCGCCGCGACCCGCTGCGCCGGGGCGCGTCCATGATCGGGCGGCTGATGGGCGGCTAAGCCCGGCTGGACCCCTCCGGCGCCCTGTGCAAGGCTATGCGCCTTCCTCCTTTTCCTCATCCAGCATGACGAGCGGCCGACGTGACAGACCAGCCCAGCCCGCCCGGCGAACCTGCGCGCAAGCGCGGCGCGTTCACAAAATTCCTCGATTCGGGCGAATGGCGGGGCAACCTTCTGCCCCATCCGGTCACGCTGGTTGCGATCCTGGCGGGCCTGATGATCCTGGCCGCGGGCCTGTTTGGCGGGCTGTTAGGGGTCTCTGTGGAGGATCCGCGCCCGGAAGGCGCGGCCGGACGCGCGGCGGACGGCATGATCCACGCCGTGAGCCTGATGAATGAGGACGGTTTCCGGCGCATTTTCACCGGCCTGACCAGTAATTTCACCAGCTTCGCGCCGCTGGGCGTGGTGCTGGTGGCGATGCTGGGCGTGGGCGTGGCCGAGAAATCAGGGCTATTGTCCGCCGCCGTGCGTTCCATCGTGCTGGGCGCCAACCGCCACACCGTCACCGTGGCTGTTGTGTTCGCCGGCGTTCTGTCCAACACCGCGTCGGAGATGGGCTATGTGGTGCTGGTGCCGCTGGCGGGCGCGGTGTTCTACGCGCTGGGCCGCCACCCGCTGGCGGGCATGGCGGCGGCGTTTGCCGGCACGTCAGGCGGCTACAGCGCCAACCTTTTGATCGGCACCATCGATCCGCTGCTGGCGGGCATCACCACCGAGGCGGCCCAGCTGATCGACCCGGCCTATGTCGTGTCGGCGCCGGCCAACTGGTATTTCATGGTGATCTCCACCTTCATGATCACGATCATCGGCTCGCTGGTGACCATCTTCATCGTGGAGCCCAAGCTCGGCCCCTATGATTCCAGCCGCGCCGACCCGGCCGTGCTCGACGGCAAGATGATGCAGCCCGTCTCCAGCCCGGAGAAGAAGGGCCTTGTCTGGGCGGGCTTCGCCTCGCTGGGCGTATTCGCCGCCATGGCCTGGACGCTCATGCCGCCCATGGATTTCGCCAGCTGGCTGCCGGGCTGGGGCGCGCTGCGCAATCCCGATACCGGCTCCATCTTCGAGCAGGCGCCATTCTTCACCCGCTTTGTGACCTGGATCTTCATGTTCTTCCTGATCGTCGGCTTCGCCTATGGCCGCGCCGCGGGGACCATGAAGAATGACCGCGATGTGATTGACGGCATGGCGTCGGCCATCTCCACGCTAGGCCTATATATGGTGCTGGTCTTCTTCGCGGCGCAGTTCGTGGCCTTCTTCGGCTGGTCCAATCTGGGCGCAATCACAGCAGTGACCGGCGCGCAATTCCTCATAGACACGGGGCTGACCGGGCCGGCCATCT
>JAIUMW010000169.1 GCA_022565365.1 Oceanicaulis sp. | reverse complement strand
TGGTGACGAGCGGGCCGTACTCGGCGACTTCTTCCTGTCGCAGGCGATTGTCGTGGCCGATGAGGCCACCGCCCTTCCCGGTTCGCGCTCTGCCACCGCAGAGGAATGGGAAGAAGCGCTGACCTCCGAATTGCGCCGCAGGCTTGGTCGGTATGACGGCGACACGCTTTATCATGTCGCGATCAAGGTTCATGGCTACATGCTCGCCCCACCCGGAATCCCGCTCGTCGCCTCGCCACGCTCGGTGCTGGGGATAACGGTCGATCTCTGGGATGATGCCGCTGGCGAGCGGCGCAACAGCCGCCCGCATCAGATCATCATCGGCGAGGCCTTCTCGGGCTCGACCATCGTGGGTTCCGGGCTGACCCTGACCCGCGAGTAACAGATGCAGCAGCTCTCCGAGAATGTCGTTCTCTCCATCGAGCGCTGGCTTGCATCGAATTCCGAGTGGTTCCCGCCCAAGGGTACGGGCGCGCCCGACCCCGAGCTTCTGGCCGAGATGGGGCTGGGCAGCGAGAACGACCCGCTCTGAGGCTTTGTCGCAAAGGCGCTTGATTTTCCGGCGCAAGCTGGATATGCCCCGCCGCGTATCCTCTCGGGCCGCGCTTGAAGGGCCTATCAACAACGGGTTGTGAGACCATGGCAAAGCAGAAGTTGGCACGCACGAAACCGCATGTGAACGTGGGCACGATCGGCCACGTGGACCATGGCAAGACGACGCTGACCGCCGCGATCACCAAGTATTTCGGCGAGTTCCGCGCCTATGACCAGATCGACGGTGCACCCGAGGAGAAGGCCCGCGGGATCACGATCTCGACGGCGCATGTCGAGTATGAGACTGACGCGCGTCACTACGCCCATGTCGACTGCCCCGGCCCCGCCGACTACGTCAAGAACATGATCACCGGTGCAGCGCAGATGGACGGTGGTATTCTGGTGGTGAACGCGGCCGACGGCCCGATGCCGCAGACGCGCGAGCACATTCTTCTGGCCCGTCAGGTCGGTGTTCCGGCGCTGGTGGTGTTCATGAACAAGGTTGATCAGGTCGATGACGAGGAACTGCTCGAGCTTGTCGAGATGGAGATCCGCGAGCTGCTGAGCTCGTATGACTTCCCCGGCGACGACATTCCGATCATCAAGGGTTCTGCCCTGGCGGCGATGGAAGGCCGTGACCCGGAAATCGGCGAGAACGCGATCCGCGCGCTGATGGCGGCTGTGGATGAATACATCCCGACGCCCGAGCGCCCGATCGACCAGCCTTTCCTGATGCCGATCGAGGACGGGTTCTCGATTTCGGGTCGCGGGACGGTTGTGACCGGTCGTGTCGAGCGCGGCGTGATCAATGTCGGCGACGAGGTCGAGATCGTGGGTATCCGCGACACGAAGAAATCGGTCTGCACCGGCGTCGAGATGTTCCGCAAGCTTCTGGACCGTGGGGAAGCGGGCGACAACATCGGTGCGCTGCTGCGCGGTATCGACCGTGAAGGCGTGGAGCGTGGCCAGGTGCTGTGCAAGCCCGGCTCGGTCAAGCCGCACACCAAGTTCGAGGCCGAGGCCTATATCCTGACCAAGGAAGAGGGTGGCCGTCACACGCCGTTCTTCACCAATTACCGTCCGCAATTCTACTTCCGCACCACCGACGTGACCGGGGTGGTGAGCCTTCTGGAAGGCACCGAGATGGTGATGCCGGGCGATAATGTGGAGATCAATGTGGAGCTGATCCAGCCGATCGCGATGGAAGAGAAGCTGCGCTTCGCCATCCGCGAAGGCGGGCGCACCGTGGGTGCGGGCGTCGTGGCCAAGATCGTCGAGTAGACGAGCCTTCCACCAAATGTATGCGGCGCGGCCCGGCCCCCACGCGGGGCCGCGCTGCGTTTGGGGGCCTTGCTGGCGCTGAACGGGGCGCCAGGCTCCCTCCCTGGAGAGGGCGGGGAGCCCAGTCATGGACGGACGCGAAACCTGGAGCCGCTACTGGGCGTCGGGCCAGACCCATAGCTGTTTCGCCGCCGGCAAGCCGTTTGACAGCCGTTTTGTCTGGGCGGGGTTTCTTGATTCGCTGGCGCCCGGCGCTCGGGGGCTCGATCTCGCCTGCGGGGCCGGGGCGCTGACCCGGCTGGCGGTGGAGCACCCCCATGGTGTTGCGGTGACCGGGGCGGATTATGCTGATGCGCTGGTCCCTGTTGAGGGCGCGCGCATGGTGGCGGGCGCCGCGCTGGAGGCCTTGCCGTTCGAAGACGGCGTTTTTGATGCAGCCATTTCCCAGTTCGGTCTGGAATACGCCGATACGTCCGCAGCGCTGGCGCAAGCCGCGCGCGTGCTGGCGCCGGGCGGGCGCCTGGGCGTGCTGGCTCATGCGCGTCACGGCGAGGCAGCGGCGGCGGCGCGCACGCGAATCGCCCGCGCCGCCAGCCTGATCGCGCCGGACGGGCTGGCGGCGCAAGTGCGGGCGCTGGGCGAGGCGCGGGCAAGCGGCCAGGGCGAGGCTGAGGCGCTGGAGACCGTGCGCCAGCTGTTTGCGCAGGAGACCGCTCGCCCGCTGGACGAGACCACCCACTGGGCAATGAGCTTTCTGGCCGAAATCCTGAACAAGCGAGACCGCTTCACGCCGCCCTATCTCATCGAGAATGCTCGCACGGTGCTCGATGAAGTCTCGGCGCATAGTGCGCGCCAGGTTCTGATGACTTAGGCGTCTCTCGATGATGCGGGCGCGCAGGCGCAGGCGCTGGCGCTGGCGGAGGCGGGGCGGGCCGCCGGCTTATCCACAGCCGATCCGGAAATTGTGCGTGACAGCGCCGGACGGCCGGTGGGCTGGTGGCTCCAGGGCGAGTTAAGCGCCAGCATGACTTAAATGATATACCAACTTTACTTCGGTTCCGGCCGTCAGCTTCCAGTCATCTGAAAAATTGAACCGCCACAGGGTGGACGCGCGCCAAACCGGGGCGAAATCCGCTGCGCGTTTTCAGGCGCGGGCCAGGGCGCCGGAGCCCGAATTGAGCCGCCGGCCGTTTGCCTGGCGCCTTGTCGAGTGGTGCTCCCGGGCCACAGGTTTGAAAGAATGTGGGTATTCACCCATCATGACAGTCCGGCAAGGTTGACGTGACACTCTCGCGACAACTAGCGTCGCCACGGTGACGGGAGTTCTCGTCTCGTGTGGAAATGCAAGATTCCGGCTTACCTGCCGGGATCGCCGTTTCCAGGAAACCGCTACTCATTTGGGGAGAATAACAAGTGAAGCGAAGCATGTTGAAGTCTTGCCTGCTGGCAAGCACGCTGATCGGGGGCCTCGCGGCCACCGCTCCGGCCCTCGCACAGGAAGAGGCAGCCGCTCAGCCGCAGTCCAGCGACGTCATCCGCGTCACTGGTACGCGTATCCAGGCGCCTGGCGTCGTCTCCAACAGCCCGATCTCCACAGTTGGCGCGGAAGAGTTCCGCACCCGTCAGGTGGTCAACGTCGAAGAGCTGATCCGGACGCTGCCGATTGCGTTCCCGGCCATCGGCCCGGGCGTGAACAATGGCCAGGGCGGCGGTTTCACCGTGAACCTGCGGGCGCTGGGGTCGAACCGTAACCTGGTTCTGATGGATGGCCGCCGCATCGTGCCGTTCAATCTCGGCGGTTCGGTTGACACGAATGTTATCCCGCTCGCGATGCTCGAGCGGGCAGACTTCGTGACGGGTGGCGCGGCCGCAGTTTACGGCTCTGACGCCATGTCAGGCGTTGTGAACTTCATCCTGCGCGACGATTTCGAGGGTGCCGAGTTCAGCGCTCAGTATGGCATCTCTGACGTCGGCGATGCAGCGCGGCGCCGGATTGACGCCACCATTGGCGGCAATTTCGCCGATGGGCGTGGTAATGCTGTGATCAGCGTGGGCTACACCCTGACTGACGAGTTGCGCCAAGGTGACCGCAGCTTCGGCGAGTTTTCGCTGGATTCGATTTCCGGGGCCGTCGGCGGTTCGCCGGTCGCTGTTCCCATGACTGTCGTGTTTCCGGGCGCGCGCTCTATCGCTGATGGCGGCGTGGGGATTACCGGACGCGTTCAGATTGATCCGAACACCGGCGATCTGGTTCCCGTTTTCCAGCAGTTCAACTTCAACCCTGACAACTACTTTCAGACGCCGCAGGAGCGCTACCAGCTCCTAGGCCGGGCCAGCTACGAGATTAACAACCACTTCGAAGTCTACATGGACGCGTTGTTCGTGAAGTCGAGAGTGGATGCCCAGCTGGCTTCATCGGCTCTCTTCGGCGTGAACGCGGACGTGCCGATTGGCAATCCGTACATTCCTGAAGCCATGCGTCAGACGCTTTGCACCGAATTCGGGATCGCTGATTGTACGGTTGGCAATACCGAAACGGTCAATATGTCGATTGCGCGCCGGTTCACGGAGCTCGGGCCGCGCCTTAACGACTTCACCAACACCACGTTCCAGTACTCGATTGGTACGCGTGGTGATCTGGTCGGCGGTTGGACGTACGATGCCTACTATCAGTACGGTGAATCGACTCAAGACCAGGTCCGCGGCAACTGGGGCTCGCGCTCGCGTGCCATCCAGGCGCTGAATGCGGTCAGCACCACCGAGTGTATTGATCCGTCTAACGGCTGCGTGCCCTTGAATCCGTTCGGGGCCGAAGGCTCGGTCACGGATGAGATGATCGACTTCTTCAATCTCGATTCCATTCTGGGCAATAATGTCCGCCAGGATGTCCTGCACGGCAGCGTCACGGGCGATTTCGGCTTCTCAAGCCCGTTCGCGACCAGCCCTGTCAGCGCCGCCTTCGGTTACGAATGGCGCCGCATGGAAGCGGGCACCAGCTCGGATGGCGCTTCCCAGATCCAGGGCGAAGTGCTGGGCACCGGGGCTCCGACGCCTGACCGTCAAGGCGCCTTCCAGCTGACTGAGTGGTTTGGTGAGGCCTATGTGCCTCTGGTTGAGGATCGTCCTTTCTTCCGCTCCTTGTCTCTTGAGCTTGGCCTGCGCAAGACCGAGTTCTCCACGGGCGGTGAAACCGACAATTACTGGACCTACAAGGTCGGTGGTGACTGGTCTCCGGTGGATGACATTCGCTTCCGGGCCATGTACCAGCGCGCCACCCGCGCCCCGAGCGTGAACGAGCTGTTCGCGCCTCAGGTCTCCGGTCTGAGCAACCTGGCCGCTGACCCGTGCCAGGGCGCCGTAACCGGCGCTCTTGCGACCCTCTGCCAGCAGACCGGTGTACCGGCTTCGGTCATCGGCAATTTGGCTCCGCCGGCCGCTGGCCAGATCAATGTGTTGACGGGTGGCAATCCCACGCTCGGTCCTGAAGTGGCCGACACCTACACGGTCGGTTTTGTGTTCAGCCCGGCAGCAGTGCCTGGCCTGACCGTTGCTGTTGACTGGTGGCGGATCGACATTGAAGACGCCATCACAAGCCCGAGCGTGACCGATATCATTGATCAGTGCTATGATACTGCGTTCAATCCGGGTCTGACTCTCAACGCGGCTTGTGGCTTGGTCCTTCGGAGCCCCTCTACGGGCAACCTGAACGATCTGGACTCACCGGGTGTCGTCCTTGCGCTTAATAACATCGGCGAGAACCGCCGTGAGGGCATCGACTTCAACGCGACCTACCAGTTCGAGCTGGCCGATCTCGGGGCCGACCCTGCTCTGGGCAGCATTGCGTTGCAGTTCAATGGCACCTTGTTCACCGACATCACCAATCAGCCGACCCCGGTCTCGATCCGTCGCGACTGTCTTGGGGTCTATTCGGTGGCTTGCGGTGGTCCCAAGCCCGAATTCAAGTCGTCCACCCGGGCGACCTGGATGGTCGGAGATTACGACGTGTCGCTGCTTTGGAACTATATCGGTGCGACCGATGCCGAAGCGTCGGGCTTCCTGCCGGCTTTCTCGTCTATCGGAGCGTATAACTACTTCGATCTGTCGGGCGGCTGGAACGTCAACGACAATGTGCGTGTCAGCATGACAGTGGCGAACCTCTTCGACAAAGAGCCGCCCGTCGTTGGCAACTCGATCGGTACGACGTCGGAGAACAGCGGGAACACTTTCCCGCAGTCCTATGACGTGATCGGCCGCTACTTCACGGTCGGCGCGCGTCTGCGCTTCTAGGTGCTGTAAGCCTAACGGACGTTCGACGATTGCGGCGGCGGGCTTTGCCCGCCGCCGTTTTCTTTTTTCCGGTGGGCCGCAGCGACGGCGTGTGCAGAAAATTTGCAGCGCCCTGTTTGCATCTGGCGCAGGGCAATGTAAAAGCACCGGCTCTGGCGAAGGCGGGCGTCAATGCGCCGCGTTAAGCCTGCGTGCGACACAGGGGTGTAGCTCAGCTGGTAGAGCGGCGGTCTCCAAAACCGCAGGCCGGGGGTTCGAGCCCCTCCGCCCCTGCCAGGCGCGCCGGTCCATAGCGTCTGGCGCAAGCGATTGAGAAAGATGGTCTGACGCCATGGCGCGAGACACGAAAAACCGCCCGCCGGCGAAACCGGCCGCCAGCGGCCGAAGCGGGACTTCGGGCGGTGCTGCAGCTGCGCCTGCGCCCAAGAAGCCGTTCAACCCGCTGCGCTTCTTCTCTGAAGTGCGTCAGGAAGGCCGCAAGGTCACCTGGACGGGCCGGCGCGAGACGCTGATCTCCACCATCATGGTGCTGGTCATGTCCGTTCTGGCGGCCCTGTTCTTCTTCGCGGTCGACAGTGCGCTCGGCTTTATTGTTCGCAATCTGCTCGGTCTTGGAGCCTGACGCCGCATGTCCGCTAAATGTTACATCGTCAACGCCTATTCCAACTTCGAGAAGAAGGTGGCCGAGGCCATCCGGTCCGAAGCCG
>JAIUMW010000168.1 GCA_022565365.1 Oceanicaulis sp. | reverse complement strand
GCGCGCGCGGGCCAGGGTGAGCCAGCCCGACACATCGTCCGGCTCGGTTTCAAGGCGGTCTTCCAGCCGGGCGATCATGCCCGCGATCATGACTTCCACATCGGGGCGTGCAGCGCCCGCGGGGATCTCCACCGGGTCGGCGCCGCCCATGGACGGGCGCGATAACAGATCAGCGGCGCGCGAGGCGATGGCGTCGCGATAGGGGTCGTCCGCGTCCAGCCGGGTGATGATGCCGCCCCAATAGGATGCAGCGGTCGCGCGGTCACCGGCCTCATAGGCCGCAGCGCCCAGGAAGAAGGCCGGTTCGGGCATGGCCGGGTCTTCGGCGTGAGCGGCGCTGAAAGCGCGCGCTGCCTCGGGCGTCACATTGCCCTCATTGAGGGTGACGATGGTCTGGCCCAGATCATTGAACAGGCGCGCTTCGGGGCTGATGCGCAAAGCCTGCTCGATATGCGCGATGGCTTCCAGCTCGCGCCCCGTCGTGGCGAGGAAGCGCCCCAACAGGCGGCGCGCCTCGATCTCGCGCGGCTCGCGGCGCACGGCGTCGCGCAGCCATTCTTCCTGCTCCACCGGGGTCAGCGTCTCGGGATCGGCGGCGCGCAGGGCTTCCATGCGCGGCTGATAGGGCGCGCCGGGCGCCTCGGGCATGCCATTGACCCAGTAAGCCGCGAGCGCGCCCAGCGCCAGGAAGGCGCCCGCCCCGACGCCGATCAGGCGCGCCGGTCCGGTTTCCTGCAAGAGAGGCCGGGCCAGATAGATCGCCGCCGCAGCGCCGATCACCAAGCACACCAGGGTGAAGGCGATCATGATGGGCTCCGTTGATAGCTCAAAAGCCGGTTGTTGGCCGGCATCTCCAGGCGGCCCGTGCGCTCAAACCCGCAGCCCGCCGCCAGCGCATCCACGTCGGTGAGCGCACGCACGCCCCAGCCGGGATGGCGGGCGCGCAGGCTGGCGTCAAATTCAAGATTGGACGGCGCAGTGGCCTCGCCCTCCAGGAACGGCCCGTAAAGGTGCAGCTGTGCGCCCGGCTTCAGCAGCGCGCTGGCGCCCGCAAACAGGCCCTGCGCCGCCGCCCAGGGGGCGATATGGATCATGTTGGCGCAGAAGACAGCGTCGGCTTCCAGACCGCGCTGCCAGCCGTCGTGCGTCACATCGAGATCATGTGCCGGCGAGATCGTTCCGTCCGCGACCAGCGCCCACGCATCGATGCTGGCGCGCGCGCCCGGGGCAGGATCGCTGGGCGTCCAGACGATATCGGGGCGGGCTTTCACGCAGGCCAGCGCATGCTCACCTGTGCCGCTGGCGATTTCTAGCACGCGCGCCGCGTCGGGCAGAAGGCCGGTCAATGCCTGCGCAATAGCGGCGCGATTGCGCGCCGCGCTCGGCGATGACAGGCGCGCGCCAAGGGCGCCGCGCTCTTCGAGGGCGGAAGGAAGAGGTGACTTCATAACCGACTAGATAGTGCGGACCGGGCCCGCTTTGAAGGAAATTACGCCGCCAGGGCTGCGGCGCCTCGGCGCAGGAGGACGCCGGCCGCTTCGCCCTGCCCCACCGCCTGCATCAGCCCGGCGATCTGGTGCAGGCGTATCTGGCCCGCCTCGCGCAGCTGCGCATCATCGCTGCGCAGGGCGTCCAGCGCGCCCTGACCGGCATGTTCGAAGGCGGCGGCAAGCTCGGCGATCAGGCCATTGTGCGCGCTGCCCACAGCGGCGCGCCCGGCGTCGTCGCGGGTCAGCGCCAGAAACAGGCAGTGCGCCTTCGCCTGCTCCACATCGTCCTCGCGCGGCGGCGCATAGCTGCGCCGGCCCTTGCCCGCCTCGGGCAGGACGCGTCCCACGGCCCGGCGCGACGCCTCATGGATGGCGGTCATCTGCTCGCTGGCGCGGGCGCGCAAATCCATGATCCGCTTGCCCCAGGGGCCGTCCTTGCGGATGCCGATCTCCCGGCTCATCCCGATGGTGATCGCGGCGAATGCGGTCAGCGCCGCGGCCCCGGCGCGCGCCGGGTCTTCAGTGCGCGGGGCGGCGCGGAAACCGGCCAGATGGTGGGCCGCATCACGCAGCAGCACATCGCCGATAACGGCCATGTCCGTGCTGGCTACCAGCAGATCATCATCGCGGTGCGTCAGGCGTTCGAACACACGCAATATCCGCCAGGGCCGGCTGAAACGCGCCATGATCAGCAACAGCACCCACGGCCCGGCGTCCGCATCAGCGGCGGCGGCGGTTTCATAGCGATCACGGATCAGCGCGCACTGGGCGTCATCAGGATCGTCGATCACCGGCGCCAGACCGGTCAGCGCCGCGCGCAGCACTGGCGCCAGACGCAGCATGGCGGCGATATCGCGCGCTTCATCAAAGCGCTCCACGCCCAGCCGGGTCTTCAGGCGTTTGAGGGCGCGCGGATCGTCCTCGGCGCGCTTGAAAGCCTCCAGCATCAGGCGTGCACACGCCGCGCGGTCGGGATCGAGCTGGCCGGGCGTATCGGGTGCGGCGGGATCGAGCGCGGCGGCCTTTGCGCGCGCG
The DNA here is from genome assembly GCA_022565365.1 of Oceanicaulis sp. Classification (GTDB taxonomy): domain Bacteria; phylum Pseudomonadota; class Alphaproteobacteria; order Caulobacterales; family Maricaulaceae; genus Oceanicaulis. Next base: position 4,286 of record JAIUMW010000168.1, on the reverse strand, counting down.
GCGATCTCCGGCGCCAGATCCTCGCCCATCCAGGTCCAAAGCGTGCGCAAGAGTGCGATGGGCGCGATCGACACCGCCGGACGGTCCGATCCGGGTTCGCCCGACAGCGGCGCGAAGGGGGCGAAGAAGCGCTCGCGCGCCAGGTCATCAGGATCGGCCAGACTATTGCTCAAAAGGCGTCCCAGCGCCGGATCGGCCTTGCCTGCCATGGCGCACAGCCGCCGGGCCATGTCGCCGGGCAAGCTGGCGAGCAAAGCGCGCACCTGATCCAATTTCGCCGGCGCCAACGGCCCCATGCGGCACTCCTGCCAGTTCAATTGAATACGTTTAGCCTGAAAGCGGTTAACAGGCCTTAAGCCGCCCCGCCGGCCCCGCCTGGCAGATCGAGGCGGGCGCGCAGCCCGCCCAGCGCCGAGCGGTCCAGCGACAGCGCACCGCCATAGGCCGCGGCCAGATCGGTGACGATGGCCAGGCCCAGCCCGGTTCCCGGCGCCTGCTCGTCCAGGCGCACACCGCGCGCCAGCGCCTGCGCGCGCTGCTCCTGCGTCAGGCCGGGGCCATCGTCCTCAACGATAATCTCCAGCCTGCCGCCCGCTGCCGGGGCGGCAGTGACGCGCACCTGGCTGGCGGCCCATTTGCAGGCATTGTCCATCAGATTGCCGGCCAGGTCTTCAAGGTCCTGGCGCTCGCCGCGGAACACCGCGCCGGGGGCCGCCTCCCATTCCACTTCGACGCCGCGGCGCGCATGAATGCGCGTCAATGTCCGCCCCAGATCATTGATCACCGCGTCCGCCGGCGTGCGTGCACCGATGGCGCGGGCGTTGGCGGCGGCCCGCGCACGGCGCAGATGATGCTCCACCTGGCCGGTCATGGCGTTCGTCTGGCGCGTCACCAGCTCGGCCAGCGCGCCGGACTGGCCGCGCGCTTCATTGCCCAGCACTGTCAGCGGTGTTTTCAGGGCATGGGCGAGATTGCCCACATGGGTGCGGGCGCGCTCGACCACTTCACGCGAATGATCAAGAAGCCCGTTAAGCTCTTCGGCCAGCGGCTTGATTTCGCGTGGAAAACTTCCGCTAACCCATTCGGCTTGCCCGTCGCGGACCGCCGCCACGGCGGTCCCCATGCGCAGGATGGGCGCCAGGCCCCAGCGCACCAGGACGACCACGCCGGCGGCCAGCAAGCCGGCGAACACCGCCAGCAGGCCCGCCGCTGCAACGGCGAACTCGCGCACCCGGCGGTCGGACGGGCGCCGGTCCTCGGCGGCGGAGAACACCACCGCGCCCTGGCCCTCGATCACCACGGCGCGCACATGCATGCGCAAGGGCTCAAGATTGGGACCGGGACTTTCGCCTATTATAGTGAGGCCTGGCTGATCCAGCGCGGCGCGCACCAGCGGGCCATTGGTGTCCAGGCGCTCATTGGCCAGCGAGTCCGAGCGCAATATGGCCGGAGGCGCCTCAATGCCAGGCGTGAAGACCTGCCAGTAACGCCCTGACAATGCTTGGAAATATCCCGGGTCCAGCGGGCGCTGATCCAGCTCCAGCCCGCCGCCACTGACCGGCTCGACATGAGCGACCATGGAATCCACGACGCCGAACAGCCGGTCATCGAGATCACGCAGAACCGTCGTTTGAAACAGAAGGGTCAGGGCGCCGGCGCCGAACACCAGCAAAATCACCGCCCAGCCCAGGGCCGCCAGCACCAGCCGGCGCACCATGGAGCCCTGTTCGATAAGGTCCGGTCGCCCGGTCTGATCGTTGTGTGTGCTCACCCGGTCCTTGCGTCCATGCGTCCGGTGTCTGGATCGACCAGACGATAGCCCAGCCCGCGCACGGTTTCGATCCGCTCATTGCCGATTTTCTTGCGCAAGCGCCCGACAAACACCTCGATCGTGTTGGAATCGCGGTCGAAATCCTGATCGTAGATGTGCTCCACCAGCTCGGTGCGCGAGATCACGCGCTCCTTGTGATGCATGAGATAGCTCAACAGGCGGAATTCATGGCTGGTCAGCTTGACCAGCTGATCGCCCAGGAAGACCCGCGCGCCGCGCGTATCCAGCGTCAGCGTCCCGCTTTCCAGCATGGCGCTGGCATGGCCCGCCGCGCGGCGGGTCAGGGCGCGCAGGCGCGCCAGCAATTCTTCCGGGTGGAAGGGCTTGGTGAGGTAGTCATCGGCGCCGGCGTCAAACCCGGCCACCTTCTCGCTCCAGCGGTCGCGGGCGGTCAGGATCAGTACCGGCGTGGCGATGCCCGCCTTGCGCCAGCGCTCCAGCACCGACACGCCGTCCATCTTGGGCAGGCCGAGATCGAGCACGATGGCGTCATAGGGCTCGGTCTCGCCCAGATGCCAGCCATCCTCACCGTCGGCGGCGGAATCCACCGCATAGCCCGCATGCTGCAGGGTGTCCGACAGCTGGCGGTTCAGATCGGCGTCGTCTTCCACGATGAGCGCGCGCATGGGCGAAGCTCCTTCCTTGCTAACCGATAACCCGGCCGGTGCGCGCGTCCACGCGCACGTCGCGGCGCTGACCCTCACGGGTCACGATACGGATGATGTAGAGCGGCTGCGCCCCGCTGACGAAGCGGCCGGTGACGTATTGCGAGCCGGGATAGGCGCGCAGCGCCGCATCAATCGCCACCCGCATCGGCACGACATCGGCCGGCGCAGACGTCTCATAGGCGCCCGGCAGGTCGTCGGCGCGCGCCGCTGCGCCCGGCAGAGAGCCGGTCGCCGCGATTGCGGCCAGTGCGAGGAGGGAGACGAGGAACGTTTTCATGAGGCCTGTTTTGACAAGGTGGGGCTGAACGCGCTGTGAACATGCATGAAGAAGGCCATTCATCTGCAGGTTCATGTGCACAGGCATGTGCAGGGCGCGCATCAGCCGCCGCGCCGCTTCCTGGGATCATAGCCTGCCGGAGGCGTCCACGTCTCCAGAAAGGCTTCCAGCGCCGGATCAGCGGGCGGCACGTCGATGATCAGGCGGATGATCTGGTCGCCGCGCTTGCCATCGGCGCCCGGCGCGCCCTTGCCGCGCAGGCGGAGCAGCGCCCCGGAGGTGGAGCCCGCGGGCACGCGCACCTCCACCATCCCGTCCACTGTCGGCGTGCGCACCACGCCGCCCAGCACGGCCTCTTTCAGGCTGATGGGCAGATCGATGCGGATATCGCGCCCCTCGCGCTGGAACAGGGCGTGGGGGCGGATGCGCACGGTGATCAGCGCGTCGCCCGAAGGCCCACCCTGGGGCGACGGCGCCCCCTGCCCGCGCAGGCGCAGCACCTGGCCGTCCTCCACCCCCGCAGGCACGCTGATCTCGATGGCGCGCCCGCCCTGAAAGTTGACGCGCTTCTTGGCTCCCAGGACTGATTCTTCAAAGCTGACATTGATCTCGCCGCGCATGTCCGCCCCCGGCGCTGCCCGTCGCGCGCCAGGACCGGCTCGGGCGCCGGCGGCGCGGGCGCGGTCGGCGAACAGGTCAGAAAAAATGTCGGAGATATCCTCAAACCGCCCGGACGGCCCGCGCTGGCCCGGCGGCGCGTCGGGGTGGGAGCGGTAATGGAAGGGCGCGCGCTCGCGGCCTTCCGCGTCAATCTCGCCGCGGTCAAATTTCGCCCGCGTCTCGGCGTTGGAGAGGAGCTTGAAGGCGCGCGTGACCTCCTTGAACCGGTCCTCGGCCTTGGCGTCATCGGGACGCGCATCGGGGTGCAGCTCTTTGGCCAGCTTGCGATAGGCGCGCCGGATCTCGTCGGCCGAAGCCGATTTGGGCACGCCGAGAATCGCATACGGGTCACGCATCACACATCAGCCTGTAGCAGCCCCGCGACCGCCTTGCGAGCAGGCGCGCAGATCGCCTGAGCGCGCGGCGTGCGCGATCAACCCAGCAGCTTCTTCTGCAGGATCTCGTTCACGGCTTTAGGATTGGCCTTGCCGCCTGTGGCCTTCATCACCTGGCCGACGAACCAGCCCAGCGTCTGCGGCTTGGTCTTCACCTTTTCGGCCTGCTCAGGGTTCGCGGCGATGAGCGCGTCCACGACCTTTTCAATGGCGCCCGTGTCCGTGACCTGTTTCAGGCCGCGCGCTTCCACGATCTCCGCCGGGTCACCGCCTTCAGACCAGACCATCTCGAACACGTCCTCGGCGATCTTGCCGGAGATGACGTAGGACGTGATCAGGCTGACCAGCCCCGCCAGCTGGGCCGGGCTCACCGGGCTTTCGGTGATGCCAAGGCCTTCCTTGTTGAGGCGGCCGAACAGCTCGTTATTGACCCAGTTAGCTGACAGCTTGGCGTC